>CAJJYX010000026.1 GCA_905197435.1 uncultured Bacteroides sp. | reverse complement strand
GTAGTCGCCGTTTTACAGAGGAATCCCCCGTATCAGACATTGGTACGGGGGATTTGCTGTTTTTATGTCCTTATATCCGAAAACGAAATCTGTGCAATCTGTGGGGGACTGAAGCATTCCCTTCTTCCCCCTTGTTGAATTTTCTGTTTAGTTTGTCATTCTTTTATTATCATTATAGGACAAAGTTGGTATAAAACGAGTTTTTTTTGGAAAAGCGAACACTTTTCTTCCTTTCTTTCTATATAATATCAAATGGATTTTTGTAATTTTGGCGTGAAATCTAATAGAAAGGGAAAAAATCACGCAATTAATATTGTATTATAAATCATATAATAACTCCTGCAAATATGGAAAACAAAATTCAAGAGTTGACCGATAAGATCTATCGTGAAGGCGTAGAAAAAGGAAACGAAGAGGCACAGAAACTTATCGCAAAAGCTCAGGAGGAAGCCCAAAAAATTGTAGAGGATGCACATAAGGAAGCAGACTCTATCGTGGCTGCTGCTCATAAGTCTGCCGATGAATTGGCAGAGAATACGAAATCTGAATTAAAGCTGTTTGCTGGTCAGGCTGTAAATGCTCTAAAGTCCGAAATTGCTACTTTGGTGACAGACAACATCGTGAATACCGATGTAAAGGCATTTGTTGCAAACAAGGATTATCTCAATGCGTTTATCGTTGCATTGGCTTCCAAATGGAGTGTGAACGAACCCATTGTCATCTCTACTGCTGATGCGGAAGGCTTGACGAAATATTTTGCAGCAAAGGCGAAAGAACTTTTGGACAAAGGTGTAAAGATTGAGCAAGTAAATGGTATCAAAACTTTGTTCTCTGTATCGCCTGCTGATGGTTCGTATAAAGTGAACTTCGGTGAAGAGGAATTTATGAATTACTTCAAAGAATTCCTGCGTCCGCAATTAGTGGAAATGCTGTTCTAAAAACTCACACAGGATTATGAGTAAATATTATTACTTGGTAGCTGGTTTGCCTGAACTGACTTTGGATGACAGCAAACTGAGCTATACAGTAGCTGATTTCAAGATGGAACTATATCCTGCCCTGTCGGAAGATGATAAAAAGTTGATAGATTTGTTTTATCTGAAATTCGACAATGCGAATGTCTTGAAACTATTGAAGGATAAGGATGCTGCTATCGATCCGCGTGGAAACTATTCTGCGGAAGAACTGGCGGAATACATCTCACAACTGAAGGATGGCGATGAAGTCTCTGACAGTGTATTCCCATCTTATCTCTCCACGTTCATATCCGAATACTTCAGTTTGCCTATCGAGGAAGGTTTCTTGTATGAAGACCGCCTGGCAGCGCTTTATTATGCATATGCCATGAAATGCAGGAATCAGTTTGTATCTTCTTGGTTTAGCTTCAACCTCACTATCAACAATATATTGGTGGCGCTCACAGCTCGCAAGTTCAAGATGGACATTGCTCCGCTGATTGTGGGCGATACAGAAGTATGCGAGGCTCTGCGTACTTCCAATGCCCGTGATTTCGGTCTGGGAACTGAAGTGGACTATCTGGAGCAGTTGGTGAAAATCAGTGAGACGGAGGAGCTGGTGAACCGGGAAAAGAAGTTGGACCAACTTCGCTGGGACTGGATGGAAGAGGCTACATTCTTCGATTACTTTACTGTGGAGCGTCTGTTTGTTTTCTTGCTTCAACTGGAGATGATAGAACGATGGATCTCGTTGGATAAAGAGAAGGGTAATCAACTGTTTCGCAGCATTATTGCTGCTTTGAAAGACGAGGTACAGATACCCGCAGAATTCAGATAAAATAAATAACTAAAAATATATGGCAACAAAAGGAACTGTTAGTGGCGTAATAGCCAACATGGTGACCCTCGTCGTTGACGGACCGGTAGCACAAAATGAGATTTGTTATATCTCGACCGGCGGAGACAAATTAATGGCGGAGGTGATTAAGGTGGTAGGTACCCAGGTCTATGTGCAGGTGTTTGAGAGTACCCGCGGACTGAAAGTGGAAGCTGAAGCCGAGTTTACCGGACACATGCTTGAAGTGACATTAGGTCCCGGTATGCTTTCGAAGAACTACGACGGTCTGCAAAACGACCTCGACAAGATGGATGGTGTTTTCCTGAAACGCGGGCAATATACCTATCCGCTGGATAAGGAAAGTAAATGGCATTTTGTGCCTTTGGCAAAAGTAGGCGATCAAGTGGAAGCTGCAGCTTGGCTGGGACAAGTGGATGAAAACTTTCAGCCTCTGAAAATCATGGTACCTTTTGAGCAGAAAGGTGTATGTACTGTAAAATCCATCGCAAAGGAAGGAGATTACCGCATTGAGGATACTATTGCTGTGCTGACGGATAGTGAAGGTAATGACATTCAGGTAAACATGATACAGAAATGGCCTGTGAAACGCGCCATGACAAACTATAAGGAAAAACCGCGTCCCTTCAAACTGCTGGAAACCGGCGTACGTGTAATCGACACTGTAAATCCGATTGTGGAAGGTGGCACAGGCTTTATTCCTGGTCCGTTCGGTACAGGGAAAACGGTGCTTCAGCATGCCATTTCAAAACAAGCGGAAGCGGACATCGTAATCATTGCTGCCTGTGGTGAGCGCGCTAACGAGGTTGTGGAAATTTTTACAGAATTTCCCGAATTGGTAGACCCGCATACAGGACGAAAACTGATGGAGCGTACGATTATCATTGCCAATACTTCTAACATGCCGGTAGCTGCTCGCGAGGCATCTGTTTATACAGCTATGACGATTGCGGAATATTACCGCAGTATGGGGCTGAAGGTATTGCTGATGGCGGACTCCACTTCGCGTTGGGCACAGGCATTGCGCGAGATGTCCAACCGCATGGAAGAGTTGCCAGGTCCTGATGCATTCCCTATGGACTTGTCTTCCATCATTTCCAACTTTTACGGCCGTGCAGGTTATGTGAAGTTGAACAACGGTGAGTCGGGCTCCATTACTTTCATCGGTACGGTATCTCCTGCCGGAGGTAACTTGAAAGAACCGGTGACTGAGAATACGAAAAAGGTGGCACGTTGTTTCTATGCTCTTGAGCAAGACCGTGCTGACAAGAAGCGTTATCCTGCCGTAAACCCGATAGATTCTTATTCCAAATATATAGAATATCCTGAATTTGAGGAGTATATCACCAAACATATCAATGGTGAATGGATTGGCAAGGTGAATGAAATAAAGACCCGATTGCAACGTGGCAAGGAGATTGCCGAACAAATCAATATTTTGGGTGATGATGGTGTGCCTGTAGAATACCACGTGACTTTCTGGAAATCGGAATTGATTGACTTCGTTATCCTGCAACAGGATGCCTTTGACGAAATCGATGCTGTGACTCCGATGGAGCGTCAGGAAGAAATTCTGAATATGGTGATAGATATCTGCCATACAGAATTTGAGTTCGACAACTTCAATGAGGTAATGGATTATTTCAAGAGAATGATAAACATCTGCAAACAGATGAATTACTCGAAGTTTAAGTCTGAAGAGTATGATAAGTTCCATAAGCAGTTGCAGGAATTGGTTGAAGAACGTAAAGCATAAATAAAGAAAAGATGGCAACAAAAGCATTTCAAAAGATATATACTAAGATTACTCAGATTACGAAAGCTACGTGTTCGCTGAAAGCAACCGGAGTAGGGTATGACGAGTTGGCAACCGTAAACGGCAAGCTTGCCCAGGTGGTTAAGATTGCCGGTGATGAAGTGACTTTGCAGGTGTTCGAGGGTACGGAAGGTATTCCAACCAATGCAGAGGTCGTATTTTTGGGTAAGGCTCCTACAATCAAAGTGAGTGAGCAGCTTGCCGGGCGCTTCTTCAACGCCTTTGGCGACCCCATTGACGGTGGTCCTGCCATTGAAGGTGAAGAGGTGGAAATTGGTGGTCCGTCTGTGAATCCGGTACGGCGTAAGCAGCCTTCTGAATTGATTGCAACCGGTATTGCAGGCATCGATTTGAATAATACGCTGGTGTCCGGGCAGAAAATTCCGTTCTTTGCCGACCCCGACCAGCCCTTCAACCAAGTGATGGCAAATGTGGCTCTACGTGCAGAGACTGATAAAATTATCCTTGGTGGTATGGGTATGACGAATGATGACTATTTGTACTTCAAGAACGTATTCTCCAATGCCGGCGCGCTTGATCGTATTGTCAGCTTTATGAATACAACAGAAAATCCTCCGGTAGAGCGTCTGTTGATTCCGGATATGGCACTGACGGCAGCAGAGTATTTTGCTGTGAACAATAATGAAAAGGTATTGGTGTTGTTGACGGATATGACTTCCTATGCCGATGCCCTTGCCATTGTGTCCAACCGTATGGATCAGATACCTTCGAAAGATTCAATGCCGGGTTCCCTTTACTCGGATTTGGCAAAGATTTATGAAAAGGCTGTTCAGTTCCCAAGTGGCGGTTCCATCACGATTATTGCAGTGACAACTCTGTCCGGTGGCGACATCACGCATGCTGTGCCTGACAATACGGGATATATCACGGAAGGGCAGTTGTTCCTTCGCCGTGACAGTGACATCGGTAAGGTTATCGTTGACCCGTTCCGTTCTTTGTCTCGTTTGAAACAGCTTGTTACGGGTAAAAAGACGCGTAAGGACCACCCGCAGGTGATGAATGCCGCTGTACGTCTGTATGCTGATGCTGCCAATGCCAAGACCAAGCTTGAAAATGGTTTTGACTTGACGAACTACGATGAGCGTACCCTTGCCTTTGCCAAGGACTACTCCAACCAACTGCTGGCCATCGATGTTAATCTCGACACGACAGAAATGCTTGATGTAGCGTGGAGCTTGTTCGGCAAGTATTTCCGTCCGGAAGAAGTGAATATCAAGAAAGAATTGGTAGACGAGTTCTGGCCGAAAGCAAATAACTAATCACTTATAACTAATAACAGAAAGAAGTGGCTATTAAGTTTCAATATAACAAGACCTCCCTCCAGCAGTTGGAAAAGCAACTGAAGGTGCGCATGCGTACACTTCCCATTATCAAAAACAAGGAGAGTGCCCTGCGTATGGAAGTGAAGCGTTGCAAGAGCGATGCTGCTGCGCTGGACGCGAGGTTGGAAAAGGAAATCCAAGCTTACGAAGCCATGTTCGCCCTTTGGAATGAGTTCGATGCCTCATTGATAAAGGTCAGCGATGTTCATCTTGGTGTGAAGAAAATTGCCGGTGTAAGGGTGCCATTGCTCGAGAATGTAGATTTCGAGATACGTCCCTACAGCTTGTTCAATGCTCCCAAGTGGTATGCGGATGGGTTGTATTTGCTCAAGTCATTGGCACACACTGCCATTGAGCGTGAATTTACCGTTGCCAAGTTGAATTTATTGGAACATGCTCGTAAAAAGACCACCCAGAAGGTGAATCTTTTTGAGAAAGTACAGATTCCGGGCTATCAGGATGCTCTGCGTAAAATCAAACGGTTTATGGAAGACGAGGAAAACCTCTCCAAGTCATCGCAGAAAATCATGAAGTCCCATCAGGAGAAAAGGAAGGAGGCAGAGGCATGATTACAAAAATGAAGAAGCTCACGTTCCTTGTATATCATAAGGAATACGAAGCGTTTCTGGCACAGATCCGGGAGTTGGGAGTAGTGCATGTTGTGGAAAGGCAACGCGGTGAGATGGACGATACCTTGCAGCAATTTATGCAGAAGCGTACACTCTTTAAGAATATGCTTCAGAGCATGTATGCCTTGGCTGACAAACAGCCGGAAGACAAGGTGCATAAAGAGTTGTCTGCCGATGTTTTGGTGAAATCCTACGAGGATTTGCAGGCACGGATACAAGACTTGAACCAACAAATGCCTGCTATCGACAAGGATATAGCACAGATGGAAGTCTGGGGTGATTTTGATTGGAAAGCTATCCGCAAGCTGGAAGATGCCGGCTGGTTTGTGCAGTTCTACACCTGCTCGGAGAAGGATTATAACGAAGCATGGGCAGAGGACTATAATGCTATCGTGGTAAAAGAGAACGGTGGACATCTTTATTTCGTGACCGTTACTCCCCAACCGGTAGAACTGGACGTGGAACCGCTCCGTCTGCCTTCGTTCAGCCTCTCTGAACTGAACCGGAAGAAAGCCGATGCGGAAGGAGCCCTTGTGCAGGCACATACGGAACTGAAAGACTTCTGTAAGGTAAATTACTGTACGTTAGAGAGATACAACCTCCAGCTTCAAGGAGAGATAGACTTGCTGAAAGTCAAGCTGAACAGCGAACAGATGGCAGAAGGTGCCGTTGTGCTGCTGGAAGGCTGGATACCGGAGGACTGCGAGGCAGAAGTGAGGAAACTGCTTGATGGAAATGGCACTTATTATGAAATCAGGGCTGCCAAGCGGGAGGACAATGCTCCCATCAAGTTGAAAAACAATGCATTCACCCGTATGTACGAGGTACTTACCAAAATGTACGGTATGCCTGATTATGCAGAGTTTGACCCGACACCGATACTTGCGCCTTTTTTCTCGCTTTTCTTTGCATTCTGTATGGGAGATGCGGGTTATGGTTTGGTACTGATTGCATTGGGGCTCATTTTGAGGAAGAAACTATCGAAATCATTGAGGGGTATGATGAATCTGGTGATTACACTGGGCGTCTTTACGGCTGTGGTTGGTGCAATATTGGGCACTTTCTTTGGTGTAAGCCTCTTCGACCTGGAGATACCTGCCAAATTGAAGGAATTCATGATTGTGGGTAAGATAGGCCAAACGACCTATGACAAGCAAATGCTGCTGGCACTGATTATCGGTGCGGTTCATATCTGCATTGCTATGACGGTGAAAGCTATCGGACAGACCGTGCGCTTCGGCTTCAAAGAGTCGCTTAGTGCTTGGGGGTGGCTGTTGCTGGTGGTCGGCTTTATCTGTACCGGTGGACTTTCCTTCTTCAAAATCATTTCAGAGGATGTGTCTACATGGGCATTTATTGTGATTGGCAGCGTTTCCGCTATCGGTATCTACCTGCTGAACAATATTCATCGGAATATATTTGTCAATGTCGGTGCCGGAGTATGGGATACCTATAACATGGCTACCGGACTGATGGGCGATATACTTTCTTATATCCGTCTCTATGCCCTTGGTCTGGCAGGCGGTATGCTTGGCGGTGTGTTCAATCAGCTTGCCTTTATGGTGAATGATGCGGCAGGTCCCGCCTTGGGTTGGTTATTCTGCGGACTGATACTGGTATTCGGACATACGCTGAACATTGCCATGTCTTGCTTGAGTGCTTTCGTACATCCGCTTCGTCTGACATTTGTGGAATATTTCAAGAATTCCGGCTACGACGGCAAAGGCGAAGCTTATAAACCTTTTAGAGTAGTAGAAAAACAAACAAATTAAAAAACAAATAAAAACAGAAACATTATGAATGAAATTTTAGGTTATCTCGGTCTGGGCCTGATGTTGGCCCTTGCAGGAATTGGCAGTTGCTTCGGTACAACCATTGCCGGTAGTGCGGCAGAAGGAGCTTTGAAGAAAGACCCTTCCAAGTCAGCGAGTTATATGATTTTGTCGGCTCTTCCGGCTACACAGGGACTTTATGGCTTTGTGGCTTTCCTGATGTCTATGGGTAGAGACTTTGCCACAGACGGTCCTTTGATGCTGGGCATTGGCTTGGGCGTCGGATTGGTATGTCTGTTCTCCGCTATCCGCCAAGGACAGATTTGTGCAAACGGTATTGTGGGTATCTCCCAAGGACATGACGTACAGACCAATACGATGATTTACGCTGCACTTCCTGAGTTCTACGCTATTTTGGCGTTGGTAGCTGCATTGATGGTATAATCCGTATATTAAGAATACCCCTCCGGAGATTTGCAACTGAAATCTTTGGAGGCTTCATAAATCCCTGAGGTTTCAACAGCAAATTTCAGGGATTCTTTTTTTGCCTCTCGGAGATTTTTAAATGAAAAATATATGGATTGGCGAATCCATAGGCTTTTGTCGTTAATCTATGCCATCCCGCAAACGATTGTTTATGCATCTTTAATCAGTTTTTTCGATTAAAAGGCTATTTTTCAAAGAATAATACGTACTTTTGCAGCCGTAATTTAAGAAAAAGAGATTATAACATAATATGACTAAAGAACTACTTACCCCTGATTACATCTTCGAAGCGAGCTGGGAAGTGTGTAATAAAGTAGGCGGTATCTATACAGTTTTGTCTACAAGGGCAAATACTTTACAGACCAAATTTCGCGATAGACTATTCTTTATAGGACCAGATTTTTGGCAAGGGAAGGAGAATCCTTTATTCATCGAGTCTGATAACCTTTGTGCAGCGTGGAAAAAACATGCTGCGTTGAATGACAAGCTTTCCGTCCGTGTAGGGCGTTGGAACATTCCGGGTGAACCCATTGTTATATTGGTTGATTTCCAACCGTTCTTTGCAGAAAAAAATGAAATTTATACAGAAATGTGGAACCGCTATCAAGTGGATTCACTGCATGGATATGGTGATTATGATGAAGCATCCATGTTTGCTTTTGCCACCGGGAAAGTGGTAGAGAGCTTCTATCGCTACAATCTGACGGAAACAGACAAAGTGGTGTTTCAGGCACACGAGTGGATGACCGGTATGGCTGCTCTCTATCTTCAGTCTGCTGTTCCCGAGATAGGAACCATCTTCACTACGCATGCCACCTCCATCGGCCGTTCCATAGCCGGCAACAACAAGCCCCTCTACGATTATCTCTTTGCTTACAACGGCGATCAGATGGCGCAGGAGTTGAATATGCAGTCAAAGCATTCCATTGAAAAGCAGACAGCCCACTATGTGGACTGCTTCACCACTGTGAGCGAAATTACAAACAATGAATGCAAAGAGTTGCTTGACAAGCCTGCGGACGTTGTACTGATGAATGGCTTTGAAGATGATTTTGTACCGAAAGGTGCCACCTTTACCGGCAAGCGCAAGCGTGCCCGCTCCACTATGTTGCATGTGGCAAACTGCCTGTTGGGCGAGAATTTGGATGACGATACACTGATTATCGGTACCAGTGGACGCTATGAGTTCAAAAACAAGGGCATTGATGTATTCCTGGAATCATTGAATCGGCTGAACCGCGATAAGGATTTAAAGAAGCAAGTATTGGCATTTGTCAACGTACCCGGTTGGGTAGGAGACCCCCGCGAAGACTTGCAGAAGCGCCTCAAGAGCAAGGACAAGTTTACCGAACCGTTGCAGTGCCCTTTCATCACCCATTGGCTGCACAATATGACGCACGATCAGGTGTTGGATATGTTGAAGTACCTCGGAATGAACAATCGTCCCGAAGATAAGGTGAAGGTGATTTTTGTACCATGCTATCAGGATGGGCATGACGGCATCCTCAACAAGCATTATTATGACTTGATTTTGGGAGAAGACCTCAGTGTTTATCCTTCCTATTACGAACCGTGGGGATATACCCCGCTGGAGAGCGTGGCTTTCCACGTGCCTACCATCACTACCGACCTTGCCGGTTTCGGACTTTGGGTGAACAGTTTGAAGAATCAGCATGGCATTGACGACGGAGTGGAAGTGCTGCATCGTTCGGATTACAACTATTCCGAAGTGGCAGACGGCATCAAGGATACCATAGCTTTGTTCTCGACTAAGACAGATGCTGAAATCAAGGAAATACGCAAGCGTGCGAGCCAAGTGGCAGAGCAGGCTTTGTGGAAACATTTTATAAAATATTACTACGAGGCTTATGACATTGCACTGCGCAATGCCATGAAGCGTCTGTTAAGATAAAAAGAGTTATTAATCAATTAGTTATCATACAATGAAGATTAAAGTTAGTAATGTAAACACTCCTAACTGGAAAGATGTGAATGTGAAATCTCACATTCCTGCCGAACTGGAGAAACTGTCTGAACTGGCACGTAACATCTGGTGGTCATGGAATTATGAAGCCACCGAACTGTTCAGAGACCTTGACCCTGCCCTTTGGAAAGAAGTGGGACAGAATCCCGTACTTCTGCTGGAGCGTATGAGCTATGCCCAACTTGAAGCGCTGGCGAATGATAAGGTTATTTTGCACAGAATGGAAGATGTATATTCCAAGTTCCGTACATACATGGATGTGGCACCTGACAGCAAGCGTCCGTCTGTTGCCTATTTCAGTATGGAGTATGGTTTGAACCACGTACTTAAGATATATTCCGGTGGTCTGGGTGTACTTGCCGGTGACTACTTGAAAGAGGCTTCCGACAGCAATGTAGACTTGTGTGCAGTCGGTTTTCTGTACCGCTACGGCTACTTTACCCAAACCCTGTCTATGGACGGCCAGCAGATTGCCAACTACGAAGCACAGAACTTCGGCCAGTTGCCCATTGACCGTGTATTGGACGAGAATGGAGAGCAAGTGATAGTGGATGTCCCTTATCTGGACTACTACGTACATGCATACGTGTGGAGAGTGAATGTAGGACGTATATCACTCTATCTGCTTGATACTGACAATGAAATGAACAGTGAATTCGATCGTCCCATCACTCACCAGTTGTATGGCGGTGACTGGGAAAACCGTCTGAAGCAGGAAATCCTGCTCGGTATCGGTGGTATCCTGACACTGAAGAAACTGGGCATCAAAAAAGATGTTTATCACTGCAATGAAGGACATGCCGCATTGATCAACGTACAGCGCATTTGCGACTACGTGGCCGAAGGTCTGACTTACGACCAAGCTATTGAGTTGGTACGTGCTTCATCTCTGTATACAGTACACACTCCGGTTCCTGCCGGTCACGACTACTTCGACGAAGGTCTCTTCGGCAAGTACATGGGCGGTTATCCTTCAAAGATGGGTATCAGCTGGGATGACCTGATGGATCTCGGACGTAACAATCCGGGCGATAAGGGCGAACGTTTCTGTATGTCTGTGTTCGCTTGCAACACTTCCCAAGAGGTGAATGGTGTGAGCTGGCTGCACGGAAAGGTTTCCCAGGAAATGTTCTCTTCCATCTGGAAGGGTTACTTCCCGGAAGAAAGCCATGTGGGTTACGTTACCAACGGTGTACACTTCCCCACTTGGAGCGCTACAGAATGGAAACATCTCTATGCTGCTCATTTTGACGAGAACTTCCTCTATGACCAGTCCAATCCTAAGATTTGGGAGGCTATCTATAATGTGTCCGATGAAGAAATCTGGAAGACACGCATGGTGATGAAGAACAAACTGATTGACTATGTTCGCAAGCAATATCGTGAGACTTGGTTGAAGAACCAGGGTGATCCTTCACGCATCGTTTCCCTGCTGGACAAAATCAATCCGAATGCTCTGTTGATAGGTTTCGGACGTCGTTTCGCTACTTACAAGCGTGCACACTTGCTGTTCACCGACCTCGACCGTCTGGCCAAAATAGTGAATAACCCCGACTATCCGGTACAGTTCCTCTTCACCGGTAAGGCTCACCCGCACGATGGTGCAGGCCAGGGTTTGATTAAGAGAATCATTGAAATTTCCCGTCGTCCGGAATTCCTGGGTAAGATTATCTTCCTGGAAAACTATGACATGCAGTTGGCACGCCGCCTTGTTTCCGGTGTGGATATTTGGCTGAACACTCCGACACGTCCGCTCGAAGCATCCGGTACTTCCGGTGAGAAGGCATTGATGAACGGTGTTGTAAACTTCTCCGTACTCGACGGCTGGTGGCTGGAAGGCTATCGCGAAGGTGCAGGTTGGGCCTTGACCGAAAAACGTACTTACCAGAATCAGGAGCATCAGGACCAGCTCGATGCCGCTACCATTTACAGCATCCTTGAGCAGGAAATCCTTCCGTTATATTATGCACGCAACAAGAAGGGCTATTCTGAAGGCTGGGTGAAGACTATCAAGAATTCCATCGCACAGATTGCTCCCCACTATACAATGAAGCGCCAGTTGGACGACTACTACGAAAAGTTCTATACCAAGGAGGCAAAACGTTTCAAGATGCTGGCTGCCAACGGTTATGCCAAGGCTAAAGAAATTGCTGCTTGGAAGGAAGAAGTTGCCGGAAAGTGGGACAGCATTGAAGTGGTATCTTGCGAAAAGACTGAAGATTTGGTCAAAGGTTCCATCGAGAGTGGTAAGGAATACACCATCACTTACGTTATCGACGAGAAAGGCTTGAACGATGCCATCGGTCTGGAACTGGTGACTACTTATGCGGGCCAGGATGGTAAACAGCACGTTTACTCCGTAGAACCGTTCAACGTAGTGAAGAAAGAAGGTAACCTTTACACTTTCCAAGCTAAGCACAAGATGGAAAATGCGGGTAGCTTCAAGGTTTCTTACCGTATGTTTCCGAAAAATGCAGACCTGCCTCACCGTCAGGACTTCTGCTATGTTCGCTGGTTCATTTAAGAGCATAAGAAAAACAGATGAGATGCCTGCATCATGGCGGGCACATCATCTGTTCAGGTAATAGGCATCATCTGTATGATGCGGACAGACCATACGTTTCGGGTAGACGGATGGTCTGTTTTTTATATTAAAGCTTGCTTTTGACTTCGGCTGTCCAAGCGTCAATTCGCTCGGCGGTCTTGTCACTTTCATTCACTTCGTCAAGGGCAAGCCCTATGAATGCACCGTCTACCACAGCAATGGAGGAGGAAAAAGAATATCCGTCCGTGCTGACTCTGCTGCCCAGGAAAGTACATCCTGTATCCTTCAAGTCTTCGTAAAGTACTCCGATGCCGTCACAGAACGTGTCGCAGTAAGATTCAGAATCTCCGCAACCGAACAGGGCGACGAACTTCATGGAGAGGTCCACACTCTTCAGTATTTTCACGCCATCGTACCAGTCATCCTGTAGTTCACCGTCGCCCCAAGTAGAGGTACCTAAAACCAGTACTTCATATTCTTTGATTTTGTCGGCGGTCATTTTGTCAACACTATGTACATCGGCGGAGGAAACTCCCAATTTTTCGGCTATCCGGTTAGCCAACTCTTCGCAGGTTCCGGTACTGGAACCATAAAAAACGCCAGTCTTTTTCATTGTAAAAAAAATGATTAAATTGTTTGCTGCAAAGTAAGGGCTTTGCCAGAGAACGTGAAATACCTATATGTAGGGCTTTTTGTGTCGTGCCGCTCCCCATTTCGGGTTAGCTTGTTGTGTGGCGTACGTATGCTGCCACTACCTACTAATTGGGATGGCGACTCTCTTTTTGATGAAAAGTAGGTATTGCCGGATTGTTAAAAATGAAGGACATTTGTATTGTAATAATCGAAGTGTTTATGGTAAAATTCGTACACCCCACTCATTCGCAATTGCATCCTTCTGCAGCAGGCAAGTGGCTGTTATGGGGAACTTTGATTGTGCTTCTCGCAGGAGTATCTATCATTGTTTTTTCGGCATTCTCGCATGATGCACTCGATGCAGACTGCAATTGCATAATCTGTGCGTTCAACCGTGTTCCACAGGAGGGAGAATATTTGTACAACCGCTACCTGCCGGTCATCAGTATGGTGTGGGTGGCACTTTTGGTGCTTTTGGTATATGTGGTCCGTCATTGGATGAACAAGAGAAGGTAATCGGGTGTTTTTATTTGAAAAACAGAAAGGAGATTACATGAAAAAGATTGTTTTGCTTCGCCATGGCGAGAGTGCATGGAACAAGGAAAACCGTTTCACAGGTTGGACGGATGTTGATTTGACGGAAAAAGGTGTGGCAGAAGCTGTGAGAGCAGGTGAGTTGCTGGCGGAGAAGGGATTCCGCTTCGGGAAGGCGTATACTTCCTATCTGAAACGTGCGGTGAAAACATTGGATTGTGTGCTGGATCGCCTCGACCAGGATTGGATTCCGGTGGAGAAATCATGGCGACTGAATGAGAAACACTATGGCCAACTGCAAGGGCTGAACAAAGCAGAAACTGCCGCCAAGTATGGTGACGAGCAAGTACTGGTGTGGCGGCGGAGTTTTGACGTGGCTCCGCATGCATTGGCCGAGGACGACCCTCGTAATCCTCGTTTTGAGGACCGTTATCGGGAGGTTCCCGACGCCGAACTGCCCCGCACGGAGTCGTTGAAAGATACTATTGAACGTATCATGCCATATTGGAAATGTGTTATTTTCCCGAATTTAAAGACTGTCGATGAATTGCTGGTAGTAGCCCATGGCAATAGTTTGCGGGGTATAATCAAACATCTGAAGCACATTTCTGATGAAGATATAGTGCATCTGAATCTGCCTACGGCCGTACCCTACGTCTTTGAGTTTGACGATGATCTGAGCTTGACAAAAGACTATTTTCTGGGCGACCCCGAAGAAATAAAGAAATTGATGGAGGCAGTGGCCAATCAAGGAAAGAAGAGATAGTTTGAGGGCGTCGAAACTCTGAACTGCACCCTCATTCTCTACCTCCCCATTTCTTGGAGTAGCGTCATGCTGAGCAGTATCCCTACTATCACGCAGATGAAGATGAGGAACCAGTTCATGAACCGTGCGCGCGGCTTGGTTTCTTTGTGAAGGTTTTGTTCAAAGTAGTTTTTGAAGAACAGATAGATGGCAGGCACCGTGGCGCTTGCCAGCAGCAGGTCTTCGGGAATCTTGTAGATGTAGACTTTGGAAAAGGCTATAAGTGCCCAGTGGCAAAGAAACAGAATGACGAGCAGATTGACCCTGCGCGAGAAAGCAAGCAGCAGTCCGATGGTGAACACCGCTACCGAACAAGGCATCACAGTAGTAGTCATCATGGGGAATTCCATTCCGCGCGCCCACGAAAGGAGCGGGTAGAGGAAAGGCATTGCATAGAGCACACCTACCAGTGCCTTGTATTTGGGATTACGCTCGAACGGAGTATAATCGGTAAATAAATCCCATAACCAGATCAATGCAATCACTCCCCAGAAAGTGGCAAGTATATGGTTGTGCCCGCGTGCTCCGCAGTACACCATGTAATACACGATGGATATCCACCCGTTCAGAAATACCATGTAGATTTTCATGGAGCGTTTTGCCCATAATGTAGGCTTTCGGTAGAGCTGTATGGTGAGCAGGACGCCCACTACGGTGATGATGAGCTGCGCCCACCAGGTGCCCTCGTTGTATTGTGTGATAGTATTCCAGAATATTTCCATTTGTGTCCTATAAAAAACGGCTGCAAAGGTAGAGTTTTCTGTCGAAAGAATGAAATCGTTTTCTACATTTTGCCTATCTTTGTGCCTCCAAAAAAACAGGTTAAAAGATTCATGGATAAAACTTTGACAGAACAAGAGATTGCCCTGCTGCGCAGGAAACTTGATTTATTGCTTCGTACCGGACAGTTGCTGGTGGAAAGTGCGGCTGATACAAACCGTGTTGTTCGCAACTTGAACCGTGTTGCCGCCTATCTGGGGTTGCCGAAAGAAAAGCTTCACATCGACGTAAGTTACACCATGCTGGTAGTAAATTTGAGTGATGGCCTGCATTCGTTTTCCAAATTCCAGAAATGCGAGAAGCATGGCATTAACATGACTGCTATTTCTGAAATCAGTAAACTATCATGGCGGGCCATTGAGAAAGATTACTCCCTCGACCAGTATGAGGAGGAGTTGGAGAGAATCAGGACCCAAAAGCGGAATTATATGCCCTATGTCGTTGCCATCGGCGCCGGTTTTGCCTGTGGAGGTTTCTGTAAGTTGTTTGGTGGCGACTGGATGGCATTTCTGTTCACTTCCATCTGTGCTTTTGCCGGTTTTCGCGTTCGTGTTCGTTGCATGGAGTTCGGCATCAATAATTATATGAGCATTGCCATTGCCGCATTGATTTCTACCTGCCTGGCTTATATCTCTTCTTTTGTCGGGCTTTCGGGGACGCCCTATCATCCGTTGCTGGCGTGTGCGCTGTTCATTGTTCCGGGCGTTCCGCTGATAAACTTTGTGGATGATATGATTGATAATTATATCCAGGTGGGCATTGTCCGGGCTGTGAATACAGTGCTGATGGTCTGTGCAATGGCTTTCGGTATTGTGATAGCCATGCGCCTGCTGACGGTAGAGGACGTGGTTATTGACAAGAAATTCAACGAGTTAAGTATGGTTCCTCATGACAGCTATTTGGTGTATGCCATTGCGGCGGCTATAGCGGCAATGGGATTCTCTATGATATTCAACATACAGCGGCGTTTGTTATGGGTCGTTGCAATAGGTGGAATTATAGCCGTTTGTACACGTAACTTTGTAAATTTTGAATTGGGTTACGGACCGGTAGTAGGGTCATTCATGGGCAGTATGGTTGTCAGTCTGATAGCTGTGAAGGCTGTGCATTGGTTCCATGTTCCCAATCACGTGCTGACGATTCCTTCCGTCATTCCGATGATTCCTGGAGTGCTGATGTACCGTGCACTTTTGGGGCTTATCAATATGCATGGAGTGGTAGGGGAGGTGACGGCGGTTGTTTCCAATGGCATCACGGCTTCACTGATTATTCTGTGCATAGCGCTTGGAGTAGCGGTACCCAATATTTTTGCCCGCCGGTATATTGCCAAGGACCGGCAGCGCTTTCTCCAGGAGGAGTTGAAGAAGCGTAAGGAAAGAGGGAAATTTATAGAATGGTAATGAGGGAAAATTTATAGAATGGTAGGGCATTTACTTTTTTTAAACGCCCTTTTTCGGATTATAGTGGTAAATAACCGTTTCACCCTTTTGCAAGGATACTTGCACATCGATCAGGCGCTGGTTGCGGCTTCCGCGAAAATAGAGTTCTTCGTCCCGTAGTTCTTCCTTGAATTTGCCGTCCACCAGCACGTCTATGTACTCCAATAGCCGGGCTTGGCGTGGGTTACGCAATATCTTTTCAAAGGTATATCCCGTGTAGCACCAGATGCTTTTCCGGCTCCGCTCCTTGATGGCATGTGCCAGTTGGGCGAATCCTTCCGACTGGAACATCGGGTCTCCGCCACTGAAAGTGACATCTGCAAAAGGGTCGGCAAGCACTTTCTCCAGAATTTCTTCCGTACTCATCCAGTGTCCGCGGTTGATGTCCCACGATTCCGGATTGTGGCAACCGGGACAGCCGTTGGGGCATCCGGCAGCATAAATAGCGGTCCGGAACCCCGGACCGTCTACTGTGGTATCTTCTAAAATGTCGAGAATGGAAAGCATTTTGAGATTTGTTTTCTTTTATTCTTAATCATGTACGACTCTGTCGTTCAATTCTGCCAGTTTTGCATTGTTCCAACGGTCGGTTGTCCCTACCAGGTAGCCGGTGATGCGCTGCAGCTTGTCGATATGCTTGCTGCCGCACCTCGGGCATTCTTCCAGGTTGGGAGTGGAGTTTTCGTAGCCGCATTCCAGGCAGCGGTTCCGGTTGTGGTTCACAGAACCGTAGCCGATGTTGTATCGGTCCATCATGTCTACCACACGCATAATTACTTCCGGGTTATGGGTGGCATCACCGTCTATTTCCACATAGAAGATATGGCCGCCGCGGGTCAGGTCATGATAAGGGGCTTCCACTTCCGCTTTGTGGCGGGCGCTGCACTTGTAGTACACGGGCACGTGGTTGGAATTGGTGTAGTACTCACGGTCCGTAATGCCCGGCAGAGCTCCGAATTTCTTGCGGTCTATGCGGGTAAATTTGCCCGACAAGCCTTCGGCAGGAGTGGCAAGCACGCTGTAATTGTGCTGATATCGGTCGGAGAATTGGTTGGCGCGGTCGCGCATATAGGTCACGATTTTTATTCCTAATTCCTGTGCTTCTTCAGACTCTCCATGATGCTTTCCGATCAGTGCCACGAGGCATTCTGCCAATCCGATGAAACCGATGCCCAGTGTTCCTTGGTTGATGACGGAAGCAATCGTGTCGTTCGGTTTCAGTTTCTCGCTGCCTATCCACAAGGCGGACATCAGTAGCGGGAACTGTTTGGCAAAGGCTGTTTTCTGGAATTCCATGCGTTCGTGCAGCTGGCGTGCGGTCACCTCAAGCATGGCATCCAGCTTGGCAAAGAACCGGGCGATACGCTGTTCCTTGTCTTCTATGTCCATGCACTCGATGGCCAGTCGGACGATGTTGATGGTAGAGAAGGAGATGTTTCCGCGTCCGATGGAGGTCTTCGGTCCGAAACGGTTTTCGAAGACGCGGGTGCGGCATCCCATGGTGGCAACTTCGTGCTGATAGCGCTTCGGGTCATCGGCTTTCCACTCTTCACTTTGGTTGAAGGTGGCGTCGAGGTTCAGGAAGTTAGGGAAGAAACGTCGTGCCGTTACCTTGCAGGCCAGTTGGTAGAGGTCGTAGTTGCGGTCTTCCGGCAAGTAGCTCACGCCCCGTTTCTTTTTCCATATCTGGATGGGAAAGATGGCGGTTTCTCCGTTCCCTACACCTTGATAGGTGCTTTTCAGCAGTTCGCGGATGATGCAGCGGCCCTCGGCGGAAGTGTCTGTTCCGTAGTTGATGGAACTGAACACCACTTGGTTACCGCCGCGTGAGTGGATGGTATTCATGTTATGGATGAATGCCTCCATGGCTTGGTGTACGCGTGCCACGGTTTTGTTGACGGCATGCTGCACAATGCGGTCCTCGCCAGTCAGTCCGTCCAACGGTTGTGACAGATAGTCGGTCAGTTCTTTCTGATAGAGATGTGAGTAGTCTTTTTCATTCAGTTCCTCCAGGTTCTTGACTTCCTCGATGAAGCTGTTGCGCACGTAGGGGGCGAGGTAGAAATCGAATGCAGGGATGGCTTGTCCGCCGTGCATTTCGTTCTGGGCTGTTTCCAGGGAGATACATCCCAGGATGCTGGCTGTCTCGATGCGTTTGGCGGGGCGGGATTCTCCGTGTCCGGCGGAGAAGCCGTATTTCAGTATATGGTCCAGCGGATGCTGCACGCATGTCAGACTCTTGGTTGGATAATAGTCCTTGTCATGGATGTGCAGGTAGTTATGGTTGACGGCATCCAGCACTTCTTCACTCAGCAGATAGTCGTCCACAAAAGGTTTGGTGGTTTCACTGGCAAACTTCATCATCATGCCTGCCGGGGTATCGGCATTCATATTGGCGTTTTCGCGTGTGATGTCGTTGGACTTGATGTTAATGATTTCCAGAAACATGTCGCGCGTCTTTGCCTTGCGGGCAATGCTTCGCTGGTTGCGGTAGGCGATGTATTTTTGGGCTACGTCCTTGCGGCTGCTCTTCATCAGTTCCATTTCCACCAAATCTTGGATGGCCTCCACCGTCATTTGCGAATCTCCCTTGAAAGAGATGCGGTCTGTAATCTGATGTATCAGTTGCAGGTCTTCTCCCTTATCTGTGTGCAACATGGCTTTGCGGATGGCGGTGGCTATTTTTTCTTCATTGAACCCGACGACACGTCCGTCTCGCTTGAGTACTGTCTGTATCATAGCTTTTTATGTTTAAATGTGACTACCTGTTTATTTTAATTGCGGAAACAAAGGTATTACACTTATTGATAGGTTTTACTTTTTGGAAAACTTTTTGTGATTTAAAAAGTGTTAATCGTTTGGTAATCAATAGTATTGTTTCTGTAAATGGAAAACTTTGAATAAAAGTCGCTTTTAAAAGTAGTTTATAATTGACTGCTGGAGTAGGGCGGACATCATTTGATTTCGAAGTGTAAAATGAAGATAAATCTTTGGGGCAGATTGTGAATTTTCAGATTCTTTAGTTATATTTGCAACGAATGGATTTATTGAAGGGGCTTCAGTCCTTGATAATACTTCTTGTTACCATTCAATTGTATTGCTTTGTTGCTCGTGTCAAGAGGGACAAGAGTATCATTATTTTAATAATCAAAGAAAGGACGAACATGGCAAATGTATTTCCTCCGTTTAAAATTGATATAGCTGGGGCTTTTTGTGTACCTCGTGCATTGAAGGATGCCCGCAAGCAATATCAGGACGGGCAGATAAGTCGGCAGAACTTGCAGGCAGTTGAAGATGCGGAAGTGCGCAATCTGGTGGAACGGCTGAAGCTGGGAGGCATGAAGGTTGTTTCCGATGGTGGTTTTCGAAGTCGCAATTTCTTGGAAAGCTGGGAGGGTATCCGTTCCAAAGACGGCCGGCCCTTCTCCGAAGGTTCTCCTTTGGAAGTTATGGGGCGGCTTGGTTTGTTGCAGCATCCTATTCTGGAAGAATTTGTATTTCTCGATTCCATCACAGACGGGGAAGTGATGAAGAAACAGCATATCCCCTCGCCGGCGGAAGTCCTGACCCAGATTATCCAACGCGTGGAACGGGCTCAGATGGAAACCGTTTATTCCGATATCCGGCTTTTGGCGGATGATATTGCCTCTTGCTACAAATTGCTGCTTACCCAACTCTATGATGCCGGTTGCCGCTACGTCCAGTTCGATGGGGTGCATTCGGTGATAATGGAAGATACCATCCGGCTTAATAACCGTGTTTTGCGTGAGCGCCCTGCGGGGATGTATGTTGCATTCCATGCACCGACGGACATGCTGGTACAGTTGCATGGGGCCGATGCCTATTTCCTGAATTATGACTGTGGTGCATGTGACCGCAACCGCCTGCTTTGGTTTATACATGAGAAAGAAGCCGTGTTCGGTTTCGTACTGTCCCATTATCCCCAGGAAGATGAATTGGATGAATTGCAAGCCAAAACCGAAAGTGTGTTGAACTATATCCCCTTGAAACGTTTCACGTTGTGTCTGCCGGATGCCAATGCGCTTCTTTCATCTTCGGATGCCGATGAGGAGAAACAATGGGAGACCGTACGTCTGGGGATGGAAATGTCTGCACGTATCTTCTCTTGAGAATGCCACACTTCATCGTCCCGAATGCCACACCTCGGTGACTGAAATGCCACACTTCGGCGACTGAAATGCCACACTTCATCAATAGAAATGCCACACTTCGCAGGACGCCATCAATGGCATTTGCCTTTGCGAAGTGTGGCATTTCTATTTTAGTCTCCGGTGTGTCCGGCTTTATTATTTGACAGCTTCGGCTATCTTTTCCTGAAGTTCGTCACCGTGCAGTCCGCGTGCAAGGATGGTGCCTTCGCCGTCAATCAATACTGTGTGGGGGATGCTGCTTACTGCATAAAGCTGTGCGCCTTCACAGTTCCAGTATTTCAGGTCGGACATTTGCGGCCAAGTGATGTTCAGTTTCTTGATGGCTTCTTTCCATGCGTCACCGCTCTGGTCCAGAGATACACCAACGATTTCAAAGTTCTTATTCTTGTATTTGGCGTAAGCTTCCACCAGGTTGGGCATTTCACGGCGGCAAGGACCGCACCAGCTTGCCCAGAAGTCAACAAGCACTACCTTGCCTTTGCCTACATAATCAGACAGTTTTACAGTTTTCCCTTCCGGAGTCTGCATTTCAAAGTCTGTGAATTTCTGGCCTACGGCAGTAGCTTTCATCTTTGTAACATTGTTCTTTATCTTGACGATAGCTTCATCGTTGTCATAAGCAGCGGGAATTTGAGGCATCAGAGGGTCGAGGTCTGCTACATCCATGTAGTAGTAGTTCTGCTTCAGCAGAAGTACGCCGACCGGATTGGTGATGTTTTTGCTGATGCCGGCTTTGATGGCAGAAATCATGCTGTTTTCCAGATTCTCCATCTCTTTGCCCTTGGCTTCGCGTTGTTCGTCGGTCAGGGTGGTGTCCGACATGGATTCGTAGATGGTCATCATCTGTTTGTTCAAGTCATTGATTTGGGTTCTGATTTCCTGGTAGGCATCATTATTGGCAGTACCGGTGGCAGAGCTGCTTTCTTGGGACAGGTTGATTTTAATCTTGCCGTTTTCCAGAAAGAAGTCGATAGCTGCGCCGTCTTTTCCTTCGGCTTTGTAAGAGATGTAGCGGTTGACAGCAGTATCTTGTGTACCTTTGAAGGTAAATGTTCCACCTTTGATGACGGCAGAGTCCAATTTCACGAATTGGCGTCCTTCCACGGTTTCCAGATATACGGTGTCACCGTCGGCTGCACCCTCTACGGTTCCGGTTACGGTGTAACCGTTGTTTCCACTGTTACAAGCTGTAAATACAGCGGCTACAGCGAGCAGATAAGTAAACTTTTTCATTGCTTGTTTTTTTAATGAGTGATTGTAACTGCAAATATAGTAATAAAAAATCCCCTCCGGCATGAACCGGAGAGGATTTTTATAGTTTTAATCCCATTTTTAGTGAAAATGCTGTGCTTACTATTATTCGGCAGCAGCTTCAGCAGCAGGGGCTTCTTCTGCAGGAGCCTCTTCGGCCGGTGCTTCGGCAGCAGCTTTTGCGGCAGCTTCAGCAGCTTTCTTTTCAGCCAATGCTTTTGCTTTTTCTTCGTTTATTTTCTTTTCAGCTTCCAGGCGTGCCTTTGCTTCTGCTTTCTTGGCTTCGTCTTCCTTAGCCTTCAGAGCAGCCAAACCGCTTTGTTTGTTGTTCTTCCAAGCTTCGAACTTGGCATCGGCTTCAGCTTCGCCAAATGCGCCTTTTGCTACACCGCCAAGGAGGTGCTTCTTCATGTAAACGCCTTCGCGAGAGAGGATGTTACGAACAGTGTCGGTAGGTTGTGCACCCTTCAACACCCAGTCAAGTGCGCGGTCGAACTTCAAATCTACTGTGGCAGGATTGGTGTTAGGATTGTAAGTACCAATCTTCTCAATAAATTTACCATCACGTGGTGCTCTGCTGTCTGCAATTACAATTGAATAGAACGCGTAACTTTTACGTCCGTGTCTCTGCAATCTGATTCTAGTTGCCATTTTAAATAATTGTTTTTAATGATTGATTTGAATTATGCTATTATCTCGTAATAGCGGGTACAAAGATACGGCTTTTCTTTTGATTGACAAACATTTCGTATCTTTTTTACGAATACCGTTTTGGATAGCGGAACAAAATCGCGAGCAGGGCGCATGCTCCCATTGTAAACGGATAATAGAGATTGCCGATGATACTGATGGGGGAGATGCTGGCAAGTCCCGCTGCAATCAGCATCTGCGCTCCGTATGGAATAATACCTTGTATCAGGCAGGAGAAAGTATCGAGGATACTGGCTGTTTTTCTTCGGTCGAGATGGAATTTCACGGCAATATCTTTGGCAATCGGTCCTGTTGTGATAATGGCAATCGTGTTGTTGGCAGTACATAAGTTGGCGATACTTACCAGGGCTGCGATGCTTAGTTCGGCTCCTCTTTTACCATTGACGTGGCGGGTGAGTTTTCGGATAATGA
>CAJJYX010000025.1 GCA_905197435.1 uncultured Bacteroides sp. | reverse complement strand
CGTTTGTCACTACGGCAGCTGGTTCGCAGGTGGGCATTAGCGACGAACATTATAGGGACGGCGACCACAGCTTGAGCTGGACTTTCGAGCCGGGTGCCGCGTTGTCTATCAAGAAAGATTTGAAGTTTGAAAAGAAGGACCCGACAGGGAGAGACACCTATCTTTCAGCATTCATCGTATGGGTGTACAACGAGCAGGCTCAGGACAAGCAGATCCAGTTCGAGTTCTTGAAAGACGGTAAATCGGCATCAACTTCACCGGTTGGCGCGGAGCATGGGTATGCTATGAACGCGACATGCAGGGTATTCCGGAAGAAGGGATGAATGAAATCCGTGTCGTTGCCCCCGACGTAAAGGGAAAGCTTTTTTTCGACCATCTGATTACCGCCAGCAAGGTAGATGCCCGCCAGCAGACTCCCGACGTGCAGGTGCCGTTCGTAAATAAAGGAACCACCAACCACTGGCTGGTTATCTACGAACATTCCTTGTGGAAACCGGATATTGCCCTGACTGCCCTGACCGAGGCTCAGAAGCAGGATATACGGGTTATGGAGAAGCGCTTCCGCGACATGCTCTATACGCCCTCCGTACTTTCGGATAAGGAGATGCAGGCTATCCGTGAGAAGTATGATTTTTACCGGATTACTTATAAGAATGGAAAGGTAGCGGGACGTCCCATCTATTTCGTACGCCAATCTGAGGCTTACGAACGTATGATACCTGATTGGGACAAGGACATGTTCTCCAAGCTGGGGATAGAGATAAGCGACTACTTCAATCTGATGAAGCGCATTGCCATTGCCTACAACAATACGCAGGATGCGACATTGAAACATGAACTGAAGCAGAAATTCATCGCTATGTACGATAACGCCACCGACCAGGGTATTGCCTACGGCAGTTGTTGGGGGAATATCCATCATTACGGATATAGTATGCGCGGCCTTTTCGTGGCTTATTTCTTGATGAAAGATGTATTGCGTGAGGCGGGCAAGCTGGAAGAGGCGGAACGCACGCTGAACTGGTATGCCATCACCAACGAGGTGTATCCCGAACCCACCGTCAACGGCATTGACATAGATACTTTTAACACCAAGCTGCAAGGCCGTGTGGCAAGCATTCTTATTATGGAAGATACGCCGGAGAAACTGCAATACCTGCGCTCCTTCTCCCGTTGGCTGAACAAAGGCTGCCTTCCTGCTCCGGGGTTGACCGGTTCTTTCAAGTCGGATGGTGCTTGCTTCCACCATTGCAACAATTACCCGGCATATGCTGTGGGCGGCTTGGATGGTGCCACCAATATGATTTACCTGCTGAGCGGCACCGAGTTCCGTCTGTCCGAGCAGGCACACGAGACTGTAAAGAAGGTGCTTCTCACCATGCGTTTTTATTGCAACTTGAAGCAATGGTCACTTTCCATGTCCGGACGCCACCCCAATGGTGGAGGAAGTCTGATACCTATCCAATATGCCATGATGGCCATTGCCGGTACGCCGGATGGCAAGCAGAAATATGATTCCGAAATGGCAGCTGCCTATCTGCGCCTGGTTGCCCATGCGGAAACTCCGGACAAGAATGCGCCTGATTATCTGCCGAAGGCTTCCACCCGCCACGAACTGGAAATGAAGAAGCTGCTCGAAGACCAAGGTTTCCGTCCCGAACCCGACCCGCAAGGTAATCTGGCTTTGGGCTATGGCTGCGTGTCCGTACAGCGCCGCGACAACTGGGCTGCCGTAGTACGTGGACATTCCCGTTACCTCTGGGCTGCCGAGCACTATCTTCCCGCCAACTTCTATGGCCGTTATCTGGCGCATGGCAGTATGCAGATTCTTACCGGAAAACCCGATGAGATGGTTACTTTTGCCACCAGTGGCTGGCAGGAAGCCGGCTTCGACTGGAATCGTATTCCGGGTGTCACGAGCATCCACCTGCCTTTCGACCAGTTGCGTGCCCGGGTCTTGAATGTCGATGTATTCTCCGGTATGGAGGAGATGCTCTATTCCGACGAGGCTTTTGCCGGTGGTTTGTCCCAGGCACATTTGAACGGTAATTTCGGTATGGTGCTACATGAACATGACAAGTATAACGGTTCCCACCGTGCCCGCAAGTCTTTCCACTTCTTCGATGGCACTATTGTATGCCTTGGTACGGACATCGAAAACTTGAATACGGAATATCCTACGGAAACCACCGTGTTCCAGCTTGCCGCCATCACTCCCGAAACCCGCCGGTACTGGGAGGCCTATCAAAGTGACGGGCAAACCTATATCGACCCCAATGGTGTGGGCTATTACATTGCCAAAGCCTCCCGCTCTGGTGCCCGGTACGAAAAGAACTTCCCGCAAGTGACCGTGGGTGAGCGCAGCACCAAGCCTACTTCCGGTGACTGGGTGTCCTTGACACTGCAGCATGGCAAAGCCCCCAAGGGCGCTTCATACGAGTATGCCGTACTGCCCCATACGGATGCCGCCACTTTGAAGGCATTTGCCAAGAAGCCTACTTACAAGATTCTCCAGCAAGACCGCAACGCCCATATTGTGCGTTCTCTGACAGACGGTCTTACTTCTTACGTCTTGTTTGAAACTCCGCAGGCACTTCCCAATGGCGGGTTGTTGCAGAAAGCCGATACATCGTGCCTTGTCATGATTCGAGAGTATAAGGACAAGCTCCTGCTGACTGTTTCCCAACCCGACTTGGCTTTGTACCGTGGTCCGAGTGATGAGGCGTTTGACAAAGACGGGAAACGCATTGAGCGCAGTATCTATTCACGTCCGTGGACTGGCAATGAGAGCCAGGAAATTCCCGTAACCGTTACTTTGAAGGGACAGTGGCAGGTTGCCGAGACGCCCTATTGCAAGGTGCTGTCGGCCGATAAGAATCAGACAGTGTTGCGCTTTACTTGCCGGGATGCTGCAAGTTTTGACGTGGAGCTGCGTAAGTAATAACCTTAATCTGGCGAAATTTTGTTATAATGGAATTGAAGAATATCATGTTGTGCGCAACTGCTTTTGCCCCTTCTCTGTCAGGGGCAAAAGATTTGCCGAATATCATTTATATCGTAACCGACCAGCAGACAGCCTCTGCCATGAGTTGCGTGGGGAATACGGATTTGCATACCCCCAATCTGGATCGTTTGGCGCAGTCAGGAGTTCTGTTTAGAAATGCTTACTGTTCTGCTCCCTTGAGTGGCCCTTCCAGGGCATCCATGTTTACAGGACACACCTCCCATGAGATAGGCCTTTCCCGGAACAATGTGCCTATGGCAGACTCATTGCGTACTACCAGTTTGGGATGGTTGGTGCAGCGTGCCGGATATGATTGCATCTATGCCGGGAAGTGGCATGTACATACCCCCTCCATGCCTGATAAAGAGTTCGGCTTTTCCGTCATTCATCCGCATGACGATAACGGGTTGGCTGAGGCTTCCGTCGCTTTCCTCGAACAGAAACACTCCAAACCTTTCTTTCTTGTAGTGGGATTTGATAACCCCCATAATATCTGTGAGTATGCGCGCAGTCAGAATCTGCCATTCGGCAATCTGCCCGAACTCTCTCAAGATGAATGGCCCGGGTTGCCTCAGAACTTTGCCCGAAACCCGTATGATGCTGACGTGATAGACTATGAGCAGGCTTCAAATTATCCGGCTTATCCTACACGTCATTATTCTCCTGATGACTGGCGCCGTTATCGCAGCCTCTATTTCCGTCTGGTAGAGAAGGTGGATGCTGAAATTGGCAAGATAGTAGATGCCATTGACAAGCAGAATCTGTGGAAAAATACAGTTGTTATTTTCACAAGCGACCACGGTGACGGTGTAGGAGCACATCATTGGAATCAGAAATCCGCTCTCTATGAAGAAGTGGTGAACATCCCTCTGATAGTAACCCTTCCCGGAAAGAAGAACGCAGGTAAAGAAATGCCTCAACTGATTAATGGAGGTGTAGATTTCTTTGCTTCTGTATGCGATTGGGCAGGTGTCCCCTTGCCTGAGGGTTTACATGGTGTATCTTTTAAATCCCTTGTTGAGAATGCCGATCCGAAACAAACGCATCAACCCTATGTGGTAACCGAAACCACTTTTGATAAAGGTGTGGCCCGTGGTTGGGCTTTGCGTACTTCCCGTTACAAATATGTGTTGTATGACAAAGGACTTTATCGCGAACAACTCTATGACATGGATAAGGACCGTGGAGAAATGCGGAATTTAGCCATAGAGAAAAAGTATCAGGAAGTCCTCTTGCAACATCGTGCCTATCTGAACGAATGGATGAAATTGCATCATGTAGCGCAAATACGTCCTGAAGTACACTTGATACCGGATATGTAGCTTAGTTCTTTTAGTCAGGTGTATTTTGAATAGCAAAACACTCCTTTGAATATAGCTACTTCATATTACTGAGTAAACGACTCACTGCCGTTTCATAATGACTCAGTTTCGTCGTTTTATGGATAGCTTTCTTAGCTTTCCGGTCTCCCTCCGGCAGCAGATATTCCCAAAAACTTTTCATCTTCATCAGCAGTTGCAGGTCTCCTCCTTGCAACTGCTCTTGATAAGCGTTGTATACTTCGGTGTGTAGTTGCCCTACTTTTTTCGCCATTTCATCGGAAGAAATCGGGGCTCCTTGCTTGTATTCCAGTGCCAGGGCAGGATTGGCCAGCAGTCCGCGGCCGATGACGATGCCTGCCAATCGGGGAAATCGTGCGGTGATGGAGCGGATATCTTCCACGGTATGCAAGTCTCCATTATAGAGCAGGGGATGGGTACACTCTCTGTAGAAAGCTTCAAATCCCTCCAAGTCCACTTCTCCTTTGTACTGCTGCTTGCCCAGACGCGGGTGCAGGATGATGTGTGTGAGGGGAAGTTCATTGAATAGCGGTAGCAGGGCAAGGCATTCTTCCGCCTGCTCCCAACCCAGGCGCAGTTTCACAGAGAAACGGATGTCGGGATGCCGGGCAATGGCTTCGGAGAGTAACGCTTTCACTTCTTCGGGATAGGGGAGCATGCCCGAGCCATTGTGGCGCCGGGCCAGCATAGGAAAAGGACAGCCCAGGTTGATGTCCGCTTCCCAGTATCCTTTTTCGATGAAAAGGGATATAATGTGTTCCAACTTATCCGTATTCGGAGCAATGAGCTGGGGAATGAGGTGCAGTCCCGGGTTATTGTCCGGTTCAATGTCCCGTGTGTCTTTCCGTCGGATTTCTCCATGCTCCATGCGTACGAAAGGAGAATAGTAAGTCTCTATGCCGCCGAATATGCGTGCATGCGCCCGCCGGTAGACAGCATCGGTATAGCCTTGCAGCGGAGCGAAATGGATGGGTAATATGTTCTCGTTCATGGCTGCAAAGATACACATTTTTATTTTTTGTCTTTGATGGGAATCACCATATTCCAAGAGCGGGATGCATTTTCGAATCCTCCGGGCCCGTCCATGGTGGCGAAGAAGATGTAGGTGGGCTTTCCGTCCTCAAAGAGGATGAAGGGACGTTCCAGTTGTCCTTGTTTCTCCACGCTGCCGTCTTCCCACTCCACGGTGAGTGAGTAGGCTTTCGGGTCTTTGTCCACAGTCCATTGGATGCCGTCTTTGGAGTGTGCCATGACGCCTCCGCCCCGTTCTCCGGTGAACTTGGCTACATGGTCTTTGAAGATGGCGTGATAGCCGTTTGCATCTTTCCAAAGGAAGGGGTCCTCCGCTTCGCCCTGGCCGTCTACTTCAAAGATAGGGCGGTCATTGTTCAGAACCCGATAAGGCCCTTCTATGCCGGGTGCATAAGCCATTCCGAGGCTCATGGTCGAGTGCCGGTAACCGTCCGTGTAATGGCGTCCCTTGAATATCATCATCACCGAACCGTCTTCTTGAATAATGGGCGAGGGGTTTGAGGTCAGAAAGCTGTAGAAAGTATTGGGCTTGGTCTTCAAGATGGGCTCGTCCAAGCGTTTCCACGGACCGTAGGGCGAGTCGGCAACGGCCAGCCCCACACGTTTGTTGGCACGGGCAACGGTACACCAGGGACTTTCCAGGGTAAGTTGCTCGTAAGTTGGGTCGGCAAAGGGGTGGGTAGACCCCATATAGATAAGGTAGTATTTCCCGTTCTGCTTCAAGATGCGCGGATTGTGTGTGGAGCGTCCGTCCCAGTATTGCGCACCACGGGCAGGAAGGGCCACTTCGCTGAAGCGGTAAGGTCCTTGCGGCACCTCGGACACGGCGTGTACAATCTCCGAGGCTACCATCCATCCCGGATGGAACGGCAGGCTCTTGGGAAAGCGGGAAACGAACATATGGTACTTGCCGTCATCTCCTTTCACGACCGAACTGCCCCAGACCCAATAGCCTTCGCATTCGAAGGCAGGTGTACGCGGGGCTTTGTCCAGGTGATGAAACAGTGGGTTTTCCGACTTCTGCTTCAGTTCCACCAGATTGTCCAGCTTCTGGGCAGAAGACGTTACGGCTATGAAAGCGGCAAAAAGAAAAAGCAAATGATATTTTTTCATAAGGTGTATTGTTAATAAAAGGAAGGAACCTCACGGCCCCTTCCTTTTGTACATATCAAATTGATTAAGGTCTATTGATTTTCTTGATAATAAGGTTAGAAGTATTGTGTTATTACGTTTTTATCGGTATTAGTAACCTGCATTATTGGTCCACTGTGTTAATTCAATCTGCTGGTAGGGTATTGGGAAGTAATAATGGTTGTTTCTCTGGAAGAGCGAACCATTCCAAGTTTCGGGTCTTACTTCACTTACCTTTTCGAGACGGACCAGTTCGAACCAACGCTTCATTTCGGCAAAGAACTCCCATCCTCGTTCATTGGACACGGCAGTGGTGAAAGCAGTGGGGTCGGTAGTGGTAGTCAGTTGACTGTCTGCATATCCGGCACGTTTCTGTACTTCCTGAATGGCCTGGATGGCTTGTGCATTCACGCTGTTGGTTGCGCGAGTGGAGGCTTCGGCATACATCAGCAGGACTTCGGCATAACGATAGACGCAGGTGATGCCGTTGGCAAGCTGGCTGCTACCCGGCGTACCATTATCATAGTTGTAATACTTCGAGATGGCAGGCAGCTTGTCACCGCTTTCTTTGTAAGTGACATGCCCATTCTTGGTATCCCATTCCGTCATGTAGTTCCAAGCTTTCCGCTCATCGTCCGGATAGTTCAGGTAGAAGTTTTCGTTGCCATAATAGTCAGCCCAACCGGCGGGGGTGAAATCGGCTGGATAGTAGGACTTTCCATAGTTGCTGGCCGTTTTCAGATTTGCACTATGGTGGAGGGCAAACATCACTTCATTGGCTTGCTCTTTGTTGGCTTCTTTCCACAAATCGGCATAGTGCTCAGTCAGGTACAGTCCGGAGTTGTCTATGATATCCTTGGCTGCTGCAGCTGCCAGGCTGTAATATTCTTGCCCTTTCTTTAATGGCCAGCCTGCCATCGTCATGTAGGCATCGGCAAGGCAAGCCTCTGCGGCCCATTTAGAGGGAGTGGAGCTAAAACCGCTACGGCTCTTGGACGGCAATAGCTCTACCGCCTTTTTTAAGCTCGGGATAATGGCTTGATCGTAAATGTCGGCTACGGCTGTTCTCGGCATATTAGTGGCAGCGTCTTCTTCTTTCAAAATCAAGGGCAAATCGCCATACATGCGCACCAGATAAAAATAGGACAATCCGCGGAGGAAGTAGGATTCACCTAATACTTCTTCATATTGCTTGGCTAAGGTGGCATCTTCCGGAAGCACTGACTTGTTGATAAGCTTGTTGGAATTGTTGATTACAGTGAAGAATAATTCCCATGTAGTCTTGTAGTCCGCATTGTTGGCTGTGATATTCGGAGTCAGCTGGTAATAATTAGCCAGTTCGTTGTTGGCTTTTGCTGCACGGTATGTAATGTCATCTGCACATACATTGATACGTTGCAAGCGGCAGTTGAAACCATAATTGCCCTTCCATAAATCGTTGTAAAGACCTGTTGTAGCTTGTTGCAGGCTGGTCAAGTCCATGCGTGCGATATATTCCTCTTCTGTAATGAAGGATTGCGGCTCTTGGGTTAAGTCCACACAAGAGGTTGTGAGGAACATACTACCTGTGATTATTATATATGCTAATTTTTTCATATTGTTCTTTTGTTTAATAGGGTTAATCGTTAGAATGCAAAGTTTAAACCAATGAGGTAGTTGCGGCTGTTAGGATATGCACCCCAGTCTACGCCTTGTACCAACGGGCTACCCATGGTAGCTTCAGGATCCAGTCCGGAATAGCTGGTAATATGGAATGGGTTCTGAATGGAAGCATATACACGCAGGTTGCTGATGCCTAATGTTTTACATGCCAATTCGGGTAATGTGTAACCCAAGGTGATGCTCTTCATCTTGATAAAGCTTCCGTTCTCAACAAATCGCGTGGAGAAGAAATCTTTGTTTTCAGTTCCTCCGTTGGTGAAACCCGGCACATTCGTATTGGTATGGGTAGGTGTCCAGCGGTCCAAAAAGTCACGCATCGGAGTTACACCGGCTACTTGCTGGCTTTTGATGAGACCGAAACCTATTTGCTTGGTAGCATTATAGATGTCAAATCCATGGAAACCTACTACGAAGAATGAAAAGTCAAAGTTCTTGTAATTGAAGCTGTTGTTCCAACCCCAGTTGAATGTCGGCTGTCCACAACCAATGATACCTTGGTCTTCAGTGTTGATCTTACCGTCTTTGTTGACATCTACGTATTTGGAGTTACCTGCAACAACTCCATATACTTTACCGTTGGTCTCACCGGTAGCGTTTCCGTTGGCATCAATGAATGGAGCGTTTACTTCGTCCTCCTGCCAAACGCCGGCAAAGGTATATCCCCAGAATGTTCCTAACTTTTCGCCTTCAATCATTTGGAATAATTGGTTCTGGTAGTTACCGGCTTGCTGTTGGCGACGGGTAGGGGTTGGTATATTGGTGTAAGTACCTTTGTTATGTGCCAAAGTAAGATCCGTGTGCCAGTTGAAGCCTTTGCCTGTGAACGGGTCTGCACTGATAGTGAATTCAACACCGGTGTTCTTGATTTCACCAGAGTTCATAAGCAATGATGAGTATCCCATGTGGGCAGGTTGTGCCAGTTCCAGCAGGATGTCTTTGGATACTTTGTCGTACCAATCAGCTGTTAAGCGAATACGGCCGTTGAGAATGCCAAAGTCAACACCGACATTGACCTGGTCGTTACGTTCCCATTTCAGGTAAGGAGCAGCGGGACGGTCTACTTTATAGGAGGTGCTGCCATCGCTGTTTCTTACGGGTGACATTTTGGAGTAGATACGATAGGCTTCTACTGACTGGTTACCTACGGAACCATAGCCTAAACGAAGTTTCAGTTGGTCGATGAAGCTGTTTTCTTTCAGGAAGTTTTCTTGTTTCAAATCCCAAGCCAAGGCGGCAGACGGGAAGTAACACCATTTGTCTTGCAGGCGTGAAGAACCGTCGGCGCGTATAGAAGCTGTAATCATATAGCGGTTCATGAATACATAATTGACACGTAGCATACCTGACATCAATGTATTGATGATGCGATCGGAACCGATGGTAGCGAGTTTAGCGTCAGACCACGCCAGGTTGTTAATGCCGATGCGGTCGATGTAGTCCATGTTATAGGCGGTACTTGTATGGTTGTAATTATTTTCGTAGGATTGCTCGAATACGGCTGTCGCGTTGATACGGTGGTTTTTATTGAACTCCTTGACATAACTCAGTGTATTGGTGTTCAGCCAAGATGAATTCCAGTAACTGCGTGCCACTCCTTGGGTCATTTGGTCCTTCTCCTTGTAATAGCTGTTTTCGTTTTCTACTGAAGTGTTCAGCCGGTTGTCGAATAAGACACCTAATTGTGAACGGAACGTCAGACCATCCAATATATTGAACTGTACATAGCCCTGAAGACGGTTGTTAATAGTCTTGTTGGAGTTGTCTGATTCCCAGATGTGTCCCATAGGGTTGTAAGTCGGACTTCCTTCGAAGAAGGCATTGTTGTATTCTCCTTTCTCGTTTTTAGGTGAGATTGTGCTCGGGAAATACATGGCTTGTTGGATCAAACCATCGTATTGTGTGATACGGGGAGCTGTATTATTGCGATAGTGTCCGTAGATGTTCAGTCCGGCTGTCAACCATTTCTTGATTTTGGTGTCCATTTTCAAACGCCAACTGTAGATTTGGCTGTCCGACTCTTTAATGATACCTTTATCGTCTTGATAGCGGAGTGATGCCAAGAAAGTCGTTTTCTCGCCGCCGCCGGCTATAGAGAGTTCATAGTTCTGAGTAACTGCAGTGCGGAAGATTTCTCTTGAGTAATCGAAACCTGCTGTTCCGTTCTTGAAGGCTTCCAATTCTGCTGCACTGTAATAGTGGTTGTCTTCATAACCGAACTTTTCTTTACCGAATTCGTTCACCAGATTGGCATACTCGTATGGAGAGAGGTTATCGGCATACTTAGCTACTGTCTTGATGTTGGCAAACGCATTAAAAGAAACAGTCAGCTTGTCTTTGTCCGGGTTTTTAGTGGTGACCAAAAGAACACCGTTTGCACCGCGTGAACCGTAAACAGCTGTTGCGGATGCATCTTTCAGAACTTCGATAGATTGAATATCGGAAGGGTTCAATGATTGGAGGGAACCACCGATAAAGCCGTCGATAACAACCAACGGACCGGTTTCTGCCGTGATGGAGTTGATACCACGCACACGGATGGTGTTGTCTTCGGTAGGGTTACCGGAACCGGATAATACGGATACACCGGCCATACGTCCCTGCAATGCATCGGATACATTGCCCGTCGGTGTGTTTTTCAATGCATCTGCTGCTTTTACAGAAGCAACTGCACCGGTCAAGTCACTCTTACGTTGAACACCATAACCAACTACCACTACTTCCTGCAGCAATTGGCTGTCTTCTGCCAGTTTTACGTTGATTTTGCTCTTTCCGCTTACGGCAATCTTTTGTGTCTGATAGCCGATATAGGAGAATATGAGAGTTGCATTTGCCGGGACATTGGGAAGAGTGTAGTTTCCATCAATGTCTGTGATACATCCGTTGCTTGTTCCTTCCACCTGAATAGAAGCACCAATCACCGGACCTAAATTGTCTGTCACTGTACCTGTTACTGTGAGATTCTGTGCATTGGCCTGCATGGCAAATAGGACAGAAAGCAACATAATACCTAATGCTTTAAAGAAGTTGGGTTTCTGTTTCATAAATATTATTTTAAATAAGTTATTAATAAAGGTTGTTTCTTCGTTTTGTACTCACTTTTGAGTGTGAATCACATTGCAAAAGTAGAAGATGGAATATATAAATACATTAATTAATTGTTCGCAAATAGTACGAATTCGTACAAAACTTTATGAACAATGGTACTCTTGTACTTCTATCTCCTTTCGCTTTGGTTCTTTGCTTCCTTAACCTCTTCCAGTAGGGTGGAGAGCGTTTTTACCTTGTCAGGATGGGCTTCTGCCACATTGTCTTTTTCAGACGGATCAGTGGAAAGATTGTACAGTTGAGGCTGCGGGGCGTTCCCCATTTCTATTTTGGTCCAATACTCCAGTGCTGGTTTGTCGCTGGGTTCTATGTACTTCCAGTCTCCCTGGATAATGGAGAGTGTATTGTCCAGATTCTGTTGTACAATATAGTCACATCCGGTGGTGTCGGTTCCCAGGAAGTTGTTGAGCTGGTCGCGGCTATCGGGAGCGATGCCTGCTTTCAGCGGATGGTTCAGCAGGGCGGCGAGTGAAGCGTAGACATCAATCATGGAGAAGAGAGCTTGCTGTTTGCCGGGCTTGATGCCGTTGGGCCAGCGTACAATGAAAGGAATGCGGGTGCCGGCGTCGAAAGCGCTGTATTTCCCGCCGCGGTAATGCTTCATGGGGGTATGGCCGTTCAGCAGTTCGCGAGCCTGGTCCTGATAGCCGTCGTCTATGACGGGACCATTGTCACTGCAGAGTACGAAAATGGTGTTGTCGGCAATGCCGAGGCTGTCCAGAGTGTGCATGATTTCGCCCACGGTCCAGTCCAACTGGAGGATGACATCACCACGTACGCCCAAACCGCTCTTGCCGGCAAAACGCGGGTGCGGCACGCGGGGAACATGTACATCTTGCGTGCCCATATAGAGGAAGAAAGGTTCGCCTTTATGGGCTGTAATGAAGTTCTTTGCCTTGTCTGTTATCACATCGGCGATGTTCTCGTCTATCCAAAGGGCAGACTTGCCACCGGTCATCCAGCCGATACGGGGAATTCCGTTGATGATGGTATTATTGTGTCCCTGACTGGGCTTCATCTTGACAAGTTCCGGATTTTCGAGACCGGTGGGCCAATCACCGACTTTGTGGTCATAGCTCACGGTGATAGGGTCGTTGGGGTCGAGGCCTACTACATGTCCGTTCTCTACAAATACACAGGGAACGCGGTCGACGGTGGCGGGGATGACGTATTCATAATCGAAGCCGATGTCTTGGGTGTTCGGTTTGATGGAGTGGTTGAAGTCTGTACCACCTTTAGGGCCCAACCCGAGGTGCCATTTGCCTATTGCAGCGGTTGCATAGCCTTCTTCCTTGAACATATCGGCCATAGTGACACAGGCGGTATCAATGATGAGTTCGGAATTGCCCGGAGCAATGCCGGTGTTCTTTTGCCGCCAGGGGTACATGCCTGTCAGTAGGCCGAACCGGGACGGGGTGCTGGTGGAAGAGGTGGCATAAGCGTTGGTAAACTGCATGCCTTGTCCGGCAAGGCGGTCGATGTTGGGAGTGCTTACTTTGGTGGCGCCGTAACAGCTCAGATCGCCGATGCCCAGATCGTCGGCAATCAGATATACTACATTGGGCTTTTGTGGAGAATGCTCCGGAGTCTTGTTTTTAGATTGGCTTCCGCATCCCGCAATCAGGGCTGCACCGGGAATCAGAGACCATAAGGGGGAAAAACACTTCATAGTTCTTTGACTTTAGATTTTAATTCTGAGGTCAAAAATAGGAGGTTTTACAAAAATGAGTGTATAAGGAAAGTACATGGGAGGGGAGAAAAAAGTACAAATTGCATCGTATGGCGGCTTGATGTACAATTAAGGTCTTTCCTCACTGTCTTCCGAACTTTCTTCTCCGTTCTCTCCTTTACGGTAGGCCAACGGGCTGACGTGGTAAATGTCCTTGAAACATTTGGAGAAGTAGCGTGAAGAGCTGAAACCTATCCGGTCTGCTATTTCGGTGATGTTCAGTTCCGGATTGTTGCGCAGCATCAGGGCGCCCTTCTTCAGGCGGATGGTCAGGATAAAGTCGTTCGGAGTTTGCCCGGTGATGGCTTTCAGCTTGGTGAACAGGTTGGTACGCGCCATTGCCATCTCACGGGCAAAGACGTTGACGTTGAATTCCGTATCGTCCAGATGTTTCTCTATGACTGTCATGGCGCGGTCCAGAATCTCTTTGTCTATGGGATTGGTGGCGAGCATCTGTGCGAAAGCCTGAGGCTGCTTGCTGAACTTTTCCTGCAGGAGGATACGCGAGTTTACCAGGTTGTTGCAGCGCGAAATCAGCAGGTTGGTGTTGAACGGTTTGGTGATATAATCGTCCGCACCGATGCGCAGCCCCTCTATGGTCTGCTCGACGGCGGTGCGTGCAGTGAGCAGTACCACGGGGATGTGGCAGGTGTTGAAGTCGCTCTTAATCTGTTTGCACAGTTCCGTGCCCGACATGCGGGGCATCACCACATCGCTGACTACGATATTGGGCATTTCGCTGCGTACCAGTGCAAGTCCTTCCTCTCCATCAGCCGCGGTCAGTATTTCGTAGAATGGCTTGAAGATACCTGCCAGCATTTCACGGATGGGCTCGTTGTCTTCCACTATCAGGATTTTTGCATTCGGCAGGCGCTTGATGGGAGCATTCTCTTCCAGCTCGGCTTTGAGCAAGGCGTCGTTTTCCGGTTTGGGAATCTCTATCTGCTGCACGCTGTCTGCATTCTTATTTATTTGCTCTTTGTCAAACTGTGCGTTCCCCAATTGCAGGTTTACAATGAAGCTGGTGCCTTTGCCCAGTTCGCTTTCCACACGGATGGTACCGTGATGGAGTTCCACGATACCTTTTGTCAATGCCAGGCCGATGCCTGTTCCCGTCTTGCTCGGATCTGTAGAATCCATCTGGTCTATCTGGTAGAAACGGTCGAATATCTTATCCACTTCCCGGGCATCGATGCCACTGCCGGTATCGGTCACTCGGATGACGGCATTATTGCCTTCAGTTTTGATGCTGAGGGTGATACTGTCTTCCGCCTCGGTGTGCTTGATGGCGTTGGATAGCAGGTTGTTTATCACTTTCTGCATCTGTTTCTGGTCATACCATACTTCGAGGCTGTCTGTTTCTTTCTCGAAGTAGAGGTTGATTTGCTTGGTGCTGGCATACTCCAGGAAAAGCAGGTAGTTTTCGTATAGGAAGTCCACGATGTTGTGCGGGCTTACCTTGATCTTCATGTGTCCTTGTTCTTGCTTGCGGAAGTCCAGCAGTTCGGTAATCAGTTCGCGCAGCTGTATGCTGTTTTTGTAGATGCCCAATACCTTATTATATACGGCAGGCGTGAAATTCTGGAGTTGCATCAGTGTCTCCACTTGCGCCACGATGAGCGTCAGCGGAGTACGGAATTCATGAGAAATATTGGTGAAGAAGCGCAACTTGGACTGGTTCAGGGCCTCTACGTCACGGATGTGCTTCTGTTCGTACTTCAGCGATTCACGAAGTTTGATTCTCGACTTGTAGGTACGTACCAGATACCAGAGCAAGATTCCCGTTACTATCAGGTAGATGAGGTAGGCAAGGGGTGTCTTGTAGTAGGGAGGCAACACATGGATAGTCAGATGGACTTGCGGGCAAAGGGTGTCATCCTTTCCGTTGGGCTTGATAATCAGGTTGTAGGTTCCTGCGTTCAGGTTGGTATAAGTGATGTTGTGCAATCCACGGGTGCTGTTCCAATCGTTGGAGAAGCCTTCCAGCTTGTAGATGATGTCGTCTTTGTTGGCGGCTACGTAGTTGGAAGTGGCGAATTCTATGCTGAACATGGACTGGTTTGCATTGAGCGTGATTTCGGGTGTGCGGTACAAAGCTTGTTGCAGAATGCCGGTTTCATCTCCTACCTGTATTTCCGTTCCGTTCACGATGAGGCGCGAGAGGATGATATTATAGGGTTTCGGCGTAAAGTTCAGCTCCATTTCATGGAAAGAAATCATTCCCTGTGTACCGCCCAGGAATATTTCGCCGTCGCGGGTCACGCAAAGGGCGTTCTCATTGACGGCAGTCATCGGGAAACCGTTTTCGACACTGTAGTTTTGGAACCTTTTATGCAGGTAGTCGAAGATGGAGAACCCTTCGTTGGTGATGAGCAACAGTTTGCCGCTGGTGGGTGATTCTTGGGTTTCATAGATGCAGTCGCTGGAAAGCCCGTTCTTTGCTTGGTCAAAGTTCTCAAAGTCGCTGCTTGCAGGGCGGTACAAGTCCAGCCCGCTGCCCGAAGTAGCAAACCACAGATTACCTTTGCTGTCTTGGGTAATGTTGTTTATATTGTTATTGCTGATGCTGTGCGGGTTGGCGGTATCATGGCGGTAATTGGTCAGTTTGCCTGTATCGAAGCGATAGCTGAATACGCCTTCGCCCGTGGCAGCAATCCACAGAGTGCCGTTATTATCAAAGGTGATGTCTGCCACCATCTTGATTTTTTTACCTTCTTTGCTGTCTTGGAACAACTGCTGGCATTTCCCGTCGGCCGGGTTGAAGAGGCAGATGCCGTTTTGGGTGGCTATCACCAAACAGTCTTGGTAAGGGGCGATGTCACGGATAATGTCTGATGGCAATGTTTCCGGGTCATTGGCTTTCATGCGGTAGTGGGTGAAACGTCCCGAACGTATGTCCAGCTTGTTCAGTCCGCCCAAGTGTGTTCCTATCCAGATGATGTCTTTGGAAGCATCGTAGTAGAGTGCTTTGATATTATTGTGTGAAATGCTGTTCGGACCACCTCCTGGGCGGAACCATCTGAACTTGCGGGTACGCCGGTCATAGTAATTCAGCCCGCCTCCTTCGGTTCCTATCCATAGGTTGCCGTCCTTGTCTTCTACGGTACGGCCCACCACTGGATTGCTCAATCCTTTTTCCTCGATGGAGGAATAAGTGTAACGGGTATAAATTTCATATTCCGGATTGAAATAGTTGACGCCTCCGAAATAGGTACCCAGCCACAATGTTCCCTGATTGTCTTTCACAATGCACCAGATGGAAGAATGTGTCAGACCGTCGCTTTGCGCATCGCTGGCGGCGTGGTTTTGAAACAGTCCGGTACTTTTGTCGTATCGGTTCAGTCCGTTGAAAGTTCCTATCCAGATATTTCCCAGATTGTCTTCACAGCAGGCTCTTACGAAATTGGAAGAGATGCTGTAGGGATTCTTCGCATCGTATTCAAAGACTTCGATTTTCCCGTCAGCCTTTACGTGATGCAGTCCTTCTTCCCAACTGCCAATCCACAATTCCCCTTCACTGTCTTGGTAGATGCTTGTTATGTTGCCTTTTTGAATGGGATGCGTCAGTTCCTTGTCGGCCAGGTTCAGCCGGTACACTCCGTCGCTGGTAGTGCCCATCCATAGGTATCCTTTGTCCAGGTGCATACAAAAGATTTCCAGATTCTTGCCGGGCAGTTGGTAGTATAGGTCGAAGTTGCCGGTTTGTTCGTTGTAGCGGTAGATTTCGTTTTTTTCCCCGATGAAAAGGGCATTGTTGTAATAGATACTGTTGATATTTCCTTGCAGCAGGGTAGTGAATCTTTGTGTGGCGAGGTTGAATTCGGCCACTCCCTCGGTGCAGAGCAGGTAAATTTTCCCGTTATGGTTGCCGGTCAGTCGCAGCACGTTGTTGCAGAAAAGGCTGTGTGGGTCATTCTTCCGCAGTTTGTAAGTTTGTATGTTTTCACCGTCGTAACGGTTCAATCCTTCGCGGGTTCCAATCCATAAGATGCCATTTTCGTCGATATAGAGGCTGTTTACAGAAAATTGAGACAGACCGTCATCGGTAGTCAAATGATTGAAAGTAATGTTTTGCCCCTGCATGGCCGTGGCAACCATGCTTATTAAGATAAGAAGCAGCCGGATGGTAAACTTTCGCACTTTTCTGGTAGTTTTTAAGATTTCCGATACAAATATAGAAATATTTCATGCAAGATGTCTTATTTATCCGGAGCTTTTTGAGGTTATGTCCGCTTAAATGTATAATTTTGGATGCTCCGTGAACGATACTTGCCTTTTGGTGTGAGGCAAAGAACATATCTTTGTAAATAAATTAATTTATAAGTTATCATGAAAGACCTTTTATCTATTGTATCTCATTTTCAAATGAAAGGTACGGTGCGTGAAATCAAGCCTTTAGGCTCGGGGCTGATTAACGATACGTACAAAGTGACCACTGCCGAAGCCGACGCTCCGGATTATGTTTTGCAGCGTATCAACCATGCCATTTTCCAGGATGTGGAGATGTTGCAATCCAATATTGAAGCTGTGACCAGGCACATACGCCGGAAACTGGAAGAAAGGGGCGAATCCGATATTGACCGGAAAGTGCTTCATTTCATCCAGGTTGCAGACGGAAAGACGTATTGGTATGATGGTGAGAACTACTGGCGCGTCATGGTTTTCATTCCCCGTGCAAAGACTTACGAAACGGTGAACCCGGAATACTCCTATTATGCGGGAGCTGCCTTTGGCAACTTCCAGGCTATGCTGGCTGACATACCGGATACACTGGGTGAGACAATCCCCGATTTCCACAACATGGAATTTCGCCTGAAACAACTTCGCGATGCTGTGGCAGGTGATGCTGCGGGACGTGTGAAGGAAGTGCAATATTTCCTGGACGAAATAGAGAAGCGTGCCGAGGAAATGTGTAAGGCAGAGCGCCTTTATCGTGAAGGCAAATTGCCCAAACGCGTCTGTCACTGCGACACGAAAGTGAATAACATGATGTTTGATGAAGACGGTACGGTACTTTGCGTGATTGATTTGGATACCGTAATGCCGAGTTTTGTCTTCTCCGATTATGGTGACTTTCTCCGTTCGGGCGCCAACACCGGTTTGGAGGACGACAAGAACCTGGAAAATGTAAACTTCGACATGGAGATTTTCAAGGCTTTTACAAAGGGGTATTTGGAATCCGGCAAGTCTTTCCTGTTGCCGGTGGAGATCGATAACCTGCCATACGCAGCCGCCCTGTTCCCCTATATGCAGTGTGTCCGTTTCTTGGCCGACTACATCAATGGAGATACTTATTACAAAATCCAGTATCCGGAGCATAACCTCGTTCGCACCAAAGCCCAGTTCAAGCTGTTGCAGAGTGTGGAGGAGCATACGCCGGAGATGAAAAAATTCATTGCTTCATGTATCTGAAAAAGTATTTGATGACGATAGCGGCAGTTTTTTGCATACTGCCGCTGTCTGCAATTAATCCTCAAAATAGTAAAATGAAAGAATTGAATGTAAAGAAGGTGAGCGTGGCAAATGTACCCGTAGAATCGGTTCCTGCTCTTCTGGATAAAGAAAAAGTGGCTTTTCAGCCTGTCAACACTGTGAATTGGGACGGTTTTCCCTACTGTCCCGATGTGGAGTTCCGTATTGCCCATACGGCTGATGCCATTTTGCTTCACTTCAAGGTAAGGGAGGCCAGTGTACGTGCGGTTGCCGGACAAGACAACGGCCGGGTTTGGGAGGACGCATGCGTGGAGTTCTTCTCTGTTCCTGCGGATGACGGAGTGTATTACAATATGGAATGCAATTGTGCCGGAACACTGCTCATCGGTGCCGGTGCCGGTCGTGGAAACCGTCAGCATGCTTCGCAGGAAGTGCTCGACAAGGTGCAGCGCTGGGCTTCTTTGGGGCGTGAAGCGTTTGAGGAAAGGGTAGGAGAGTGCAACTGGGAAGTGGCTTTGGTTATTCCCTATACCGCTTTCTTCCTGCATGACATCACTTCATTGGATGGCAAGACAATCCGTGCCAACTTCTATAAGTGCGGTGACAAGCTTCAGACTCCTCACTTCCTTTCCTGGAATCCGATTGAACTGGAGAAGCCGAACTTCCATTGCCCGGAGTTCTTTGGTGCACTGCATTTTGAGAAGTAAAACAAAAAAATGCCCAACTTGCCCTCACTGCCCTTACTGTTTTCCCGGATGTTCCTGTTTATCGCCCTTCCGGGGAGGGGAGTGAGAGCAATTAAAAAGGATGGTGTGTCGAAGCTAATCCAAAGCACAAAGGCAAAGTCATTTATGTGGATTTCTGGGTAAAGCTGGTGCGTGTCATGCCGTGAAGAAATGGCACCTTCGGCAAAACTCAGGGAGCTGTATAAAGGAAAAGACGTGGTATTTAAAGCAATAAATTGACGATTTCTTTTAATGCTATTCAAAAGGAATAATAAAAAGGCACGAATCACACAAACCGGCAGAAAAGACCCTGTCTGCCTGTGATTGTCTGTGTGATTCGTGCCTGCGAAAAGCGTCTCACTTCACGATTCCTTGGGAATCCTTGATGAAGTTGATGATGTTGTGTATCTCGTCGCTCATCGGCACCTGGTCTTCAATTTTTTGCAAGGCATCTTGTAGGCTGAAGTTTCCCTGGTATACCAAACGGTAGGCATTCACGATATGGCGTAATATGCGTTCGGTCACCTGGTGCTTATGCTGTAGCACAGCAGCGTTGATGCCGTGGTATTCTGCCGGATTGCCGTTCATAATAACGTAAGGCGGCACATCCTTTGAAATGCGGCAACCTGCCTGAATAAGTACCCAGCTTCCGATGTGGCAGCATTGGTGCAGAATGACGTTGCTGCTCAGAATCGTGCAGTCGTCTATCCGGCATTCCCCGGCTACGGTGCTCTTGATGCCCAATACACAATGGTTGCCGATTTGCACGTCGTGGCAAAGGTGTACACCGTCCATCAAGTAATTGTCGTTACCGATGCGGGTACAGCCCCCTGCATGGGTGGCACGGCTGACAACCACATTCTCGCGGATATCATTATTCTCGCCGATAACCAGCATGCTTTCTTCTCCCGTATAGTGGAAGTCTTGTGGTTCGGTTCCCAAAACGGCATTATGATGTATCTTGTTTCCTTTGCCTAAACGGGTTCCGTTCAGGATTTTTGCACCGGACATAATTGTGCAGTCATCGCCGATTTCCACGTTCCCTTCGATAAAAGCAAAGGGCTGGACGGTTACATTCTTGCCGATTTTTGCGGCAGAATCTACATAAGCTAACGGACTTATCATAGTTATTAGTGATTAGTGATTAATTATTAGTGATAAGTGGTAGGCGATGAGTGGTTAGGATTTACTATCTCACTAATCACTGATTACTAATCACTTATCACTCGTTCTTACTCTCTTCCCCCTCCGAGCGCCTGGTACAGGCTGATGACGGCTTGCATGCGGCTGAAGGTGTCGGACACTTCTGAAAGCTGTGCACTGAGATAGGATTGCTCGGCAGACAAGACTTCCAGATAGGTTGACGTGCCTAAGTTAAACAATTCTTTTGTATCTGCTGCAGCTTTGCGGGCAGAATTTACTTGAGTATGGCGCGAAACAGCTTTATCTGTCTCCATCTGGTACTGGTAAAGGGCGTTGCTTACTTCGTTGCCGGCATTCAGCAGGGCGGTCTGGAATTTTATCTTAGCTTGCTCTTCCTGTGCTTTGGCTTGTCTCAGACGGGCAATGTTGGCACCGCGATAGAACAAGGGCTGCGTCAGCGAACCGACGACGGAAGCCAATAGCTTGCCCGGGCTGACGATTGTAGACCCTGCACTGTTGGTCCAACCAGCCGAACCGCTCAATGTAACCTGCGGGTAAAAAGCGGCACGTGCGCTGTTGGTGTTGTAGTAGCTCGCGGCCAGTGACATTTCAGCAGCTTTTACGTCCGGACGGTTCGACAGCAGTTGCAAGGGGATACCGGCGGAGAACTCCGAGGGGAGCTGTTGTTCTTCCAGCACGCTGCGGGCGATGTGTTGTCCCGGCTGGTTCAGCATCAGGCACAAGGCATTTTCTGTTTCGCGGATGCCTTGGCGTATGTCCGGCAATGATGCCATGACTTGTGCATAAGCGTTGCGGCTCTGTTCTACGGCTGCAGAAGTGGTTCCGTAGATACCTGCGTCCATCATGGCTTGCACGGTTTCCAGGTTTCTTTTCAGGATGTCGGCAGTACCTTCTGTTATTTGCAGTTGGCGGTCGAGCATCAGCAGGGTGTAGTACATGTTGGCTACGTTGGCAATGACTTGCGTCTGTACGGCTTGTTCATAGAACTGTGTCTGTTTCACGGACACTTGCGCCTGCCGTTTCGGGTTCAGCAGTTGTCCGAAGAGGTCCATTTGCCAGCTTGCCGTAACCGGTAGCGAGTAGGTTTGTATGGCTTTCCCTTTGTCCCAACTGTTCACGGTTCCTTGTGGAGACAAGGCGAGCATCGGGGCATAGGACAACCGGGCGGACATCAGTGCGGCCTGTGCCTGCTTTACGTTCAGTGCAGCGCTGCGCAGGTCGGCATTGTTGGTGAGTGCTTGTTCTATAAGTGCCTGCAATTGCGGGTCTGTAAACACGGCTCTCCAAGGCAGATTACCGAAGTTGGCTGTATCAGAGACCAGTGTATCGTTTACGGATGCCGTGTCCCGATACAGTCCGGCAGTTGTGATATCTTCGGGTCTGTCGTATGATTTGTAGATGTGGCAACTGCTTAATAAGGCAGCAGTGCACATCAGGCATATTATCTTCTTCATAATAAATATTTTAGTGATTAGTGATTAGTGGCTGATGATTTGTGGCAACGGACAAACCATTAATCACTAATCGCTAATCGTTAATCACTATTTTGTATATTGCTCTATTTCGGGTTCCGCATCCGAATTGTCCACATCTTCCCATTTCATCGGCTTGAACTTCTCTTGCAGATACTGGAATGCCACGAACAATGCGGGTACGATAAAGATTTGCAGAATCATACCGACTAACATACCACCGATGGCGGATGTACCCAGTGTGCGGTTACCGTTGGCACCTGCGCCGGAGGCAAACATCAACGGGAGCAGACCGACAATCATTGCCAAAGATGTCATCAAGATAGGACGCAGACGGGCTGCGGCACCCAGCACGGCCGCCCAGGTGATGCTCATACCCATTCTGCGGCGGTCGAGGGCGAATTCCACAATCAGGATGGCATTCTTGGCCAACAGACCCATCAGCATGATTAACGCAATCTGCATGTAAATGTCATTGGACATGGTTCCTAAAATCATCTTCAATGCAGGAATGTTGCCCAATGAGCCGACGCCGCTGACGAACAAGAAGCTGCCCAGCAATCCGAACGGTACGGAGAACAATACGGAGAGCGGAAGGATGTAGCTCTCATATTGTGCACTCAGCAACAAGTAGACAAATACGAAACAGAGTATGAAAATCAAGCCGGTGGTACTGCCGCTTGTCTCGGCCTCTTCACGTGCCATACCGCCAAGTTCATAGGCAAAGCCGGCAGGCAGGTTTTCTTTGGCGACCTCTGCAATGGCGGCCAGTGCCTGACCGGATGTATAACCACTGGCAGGAGCTACCATTACCTTCATGGATGTATAAAGGTTGAAACGGCTGATAATATCAGGGCCATATATTTTCTTGATGGATACAAATTGAGTGATGGGGGCCATTTCGTCGCCGTTGCGTACCTTGATACCGGAGAGTGACTCCAGATTTTTGGTCGCATTCGGTTCGGCCTGAATCATTACACGATACATCTTACCGAAGCTGTTGAAGTTGGAAGCATAAAGACCTCCGAAATATCCCTGCATGGTGCTGAGGATGTCGCTCGGGCTGAGGCCTGCTTTCTTACAGGCGGCAGCATCGATATCCAGCATATATTGCGGGAAGTTGGGGTTGAAGCTGGTCTTTGCGGAGTTGATTTCCGGGCGTGCCTCCAAAGCGGCGGTATATTGGTTCACTACCTCGAAGAAGTGGTTGAGGTCACCACCGGTCTTGTCCTGCATGTTCAATTCGATATCGCTGGATGCCGAGTAACCCGGAATCATAGGCGGCGCAAAGAACAATACCTGTGCTTCCTTGATGATCTTCTGGGCACGCATGAAGAGCGTGGCATAAACAACCGTTGAATTCTGCATGGTGGAACGGTCTTCCCAATCCTTCAGCTTGATGATGAGCGAGCCGTAAGAAGGTCCCTGCCCGCCGATGAAGCTGAAACCGGAGATTACCGTACGCGATTCTACTGCCGGATCGGCTGCAACAAGGCTGTCCACACGAGTCAGCACCTCCATGGCGCGTTCTTGTGAAGTGCCCGGAGGCAGCGTCACTACACCCATGATAGTACCGGTGTCTTCATTGGGGACCATACCCGTCGGTGTGATGTTCATAAATACTACCAGCAGTACAATGGAAC
>CAJJYX010000024.1 GCA_905197435.1 uncultured Bacteroides sp. | reverse complement strand
CCGCAATACTGTCCCATAAAAGCCACCGTCGGGAGCCACTGCATAATCCATCCAAAACGGCAACACGCTGTCCCGGACATTCGTGACAATCTCTGTACGCATGCGTGTCTGCATATCTGCCTCCCCTGAATGCGGCCGACAACCTGCCAGACAAAATGCAGCCAGCAGTGCTATCCCATAAAATATCTTCTTTCCCAAACTATTATTTAAAACCATAAAAAAAATCTGTGTATAATTCTATAGCCTTGTCCCGTTTCTCACGCATCGGTCTTTGTCATGACAGACACCGGTCTTTGTCATGTCAGACACCAGCCTTTGTCATGTCAGACACTGGCCTTCATCACAACAGACGCCAGTGCCTGACATTTAACTCATAAATTATTTGTTATCAACACATTATCAATACCCTTCATTCTGATCTTCCGGATTGATGAGAGGATTATTAAGAATCTCGTTAGTAGGTATCGGGAAAAGCTCCTGATATTTCTGGTGCTCAAAATAACGGAAAGAATCACCAGTCTTCCAGCACTCCTCCGGTGTAGAGTTGGCTTTTGTTTTCGGGTATTCGCATCTGAACCATTCCTCAGCGAGCCCCATGCGGCAAAGGTCGAAATACAGAGAGAACTCTGCATTAAACTCGTGACGGCGCTCTTGTGTTAAAGCTACTTTCCATACATCGCTGGTATATCCTTTCCGCGTCTTGTATTCGGCATATACGGTCTTTGCATCAGGCACGTCAACAATTGTTGTACTTAACATAGACTGTGGGAAATCAATGGCCTGCGCACCAATCTCCAAGTTGCCCCACGCACGATTGCGCACTTGTCTGATCATTTCCCAACCGGTTGCTTCCTCACCCGTTTCAAAACAGCATTCGGCATAATCCAGCAACACGCCTGCATAACGTTTGAAAGTCAACGAAATCGGGCAATACACAAATCCATCCCTGCCCGGGTGTTTTCTCCAATACTTCAATGAATATACGCAAGGCACATTCTCGGAACCTTGTACATATCCGCTATAAGAAGGGTTGACACCCAGCTTCTCATTGGTAATCGGATGCACGTCCCCCGTACCTATACAAGTATATTCCTTACGCTTGTCCCCTTGTTCGAAGGAACGATAATATTCCCAAGACAAAGCCAAAGACCCCCAGCCACCATACTCCGGAGCGGCACACATATAGCCATACCATATCTTACCGTCATCGTGGCTGTTGCCTCCCCAATTCATATTTCCATGGGTATGATAAGCAACCTCAAAAACCGATTCTTTTGTCCAATGGTTGTCCCAAGCATGGAGATTGGCATAACACGGCTCCAATGCATAGGTATTGCTGGTAATGATATCGTTCAGCTCCTTCTTGGCTTCAGTGAATTTCTTCTGATACATATAGAGTTCAGCCAGAAATGCCTTGCAGAATCCCTTCGTGATACGGCCGTATTCTCCATCGGCAGGCTCCCAATCCAATTTTTCCATGGCAAACTTAAGGTCTTCCTCGATAACCTGATAAGTGCCCTCCAAGTTTTCAGGACGCGCTTTCCCCGCACTGGTTGTATAAGTCTCACCTGTCAGCAGCATGGGCACAGGACCGAAAACTTTCGACAAGTATAAATAATTATAAGCACGGATGGCACGCGCTTCGGCTTCAAACTGCACTTTCTTTTCGGCAGAAAGCACAGAAGTGTCCACATTCTGCAATCCGGCCAAAAAACGATTGGCACGGTCGATGGCTTTATAACTCATACGCCAAGCCGTATCCAGCGAACCTTTATTGGCCAATACCGCATGGCGTTGCCATTCGGCATCCCAGCCGGATGCCTGGCAATCCATCGTGCTGTGTCCGGCAATAAATACATTAGGCTTGAATCCCCATGTCGTATCATCGCCACTGTTGTCACTGCCCTGATAGGTATAGAAAGTATCGTAAATACCATAAAGCCCCGACTTTATATTCGCTTCATTCTGATACATGAAATCATCAGGCAGAATATCGTAATGATCTACTTCCAAATAGTCATCACAAGAACTGGTAATACCCAAGGTGAGAGCACCCAGCAACAATATATGATAAAAACTTTTTTTCATAATGGTATCTGTTTATCTGTTAAGTATTAGAATTGCACACTCACACCGAAAGACACTGACAATGGGAATGGATATCGTCCGCCATCAAAACCGGTCAGCAACACTCTATCTGAACCGACTTCCGGATCGCCCCACTTGTTGTAGGAAGAAAGTGTCAGGACATTGTCTGCACTGACAAACACACGGGCATTCTCCATTTTCGCATGCTTCACCATGTTTTTCGGGAAAGTATAGCCAAACTGAATGTTCGAAATCTTCAAATAATCGCCTTTTTTAATGAAAGCGTCACTGGAACGATGGTTCTTATTATGATCGCCTTTGGTAATACGCGGATATTTGCCATTAGGATTCTCAGGAGTCCAGGCGTTCTTCACATATTCTGCCAAAACGTTCTGGTAACCGCCATCAGGACCATACATAGAAGTCAGACGGGCAGCACTGTAAGAATAGATGTCCATGCCGGCTACCCCATACATATTCATTGAGAAATCGAAATTCTTGTAGGAGGCCGTAAGGTTCAAACCGTAAGAAAGAGTCGGGAAACCATTACCGATAACCGTACGGTCTTCGTCTGTAATCTGACCGTCACCATTCAGGTCGATGTATTTAAAGTCACCCGGAGCAGTGTCGCCATCCTGATACTTGCCTGTAGGCGATTGCGCATTCAACGCGTCAATTTCCTGTTGGCTCTGGAAGATACCGGCAACTTTCCACCCGTAATAAGAACCTACGGCATAGCCGTTCTGTGTGATGGAATGATTATCCCAATCATCGCCATCCTGCGTACCATAGCTGTTGTTCTTGTAGAAGATGGGGTCACCTACCTCTACTGCCTCATTTTTCAAGGTAGAACCGTTCACACGTACTCCTACATTCCAATCACCGAAGCTCTTGTTCCACGCAGCACTAATCTCAAAACCTTTGTTACGGATATGTCCGGCATTGGTATAGACAGATGTGAAACCGGTAGAAGGACGAATCTGGCGGTAAATAAGCAAATCTTTCGAGTCACGGATAAAGTAGTCAACCGAGAATGAAAGCTCGTTGTTCATAAAGGCCATGTCCACACCGATATTGGTCTGTTCGTTGGTTTCCCACTTCAGGTTTGTATCAATTTCCTTTTGCTGTGCGATACCGGCCGCACTCATCATACTGCCTCCGGCCATCACATAATACATACAGTCCAAAGAAGAGAGCTGAGGAACGGAAAGACTGGTCGCGCCACCGGCATTACCTGTCTGTCCCCAACCTGCACGTATCTTCAGATTGCTGAAAAGATTCAGGTTCTTGATGAAATTCTCTTCTGATAAGCGCCATGCCAGAGAAGCAGAAGGGAAAGTTCCGTACCTGTTGCCCGATCCAAAGTTGGAAGAACCATCGCGACGCACCGTAGCAGTCAGAATATAACGGTCATTCAAGCTGTAGGTCAGACGCCCGAAATAGGATAGATAACGGGTTTTCAAGTCACGTCCGCCGTTTGTATTCTTAGTGCTGGGATCGTTTGTCAAGGAAATCTGGCGTATGTTATCTGCCGGGAAATCACTTGCACTCGTATTCAACGAAACACCATCTGTGTCGCTGACGGAGAAACCTGCCATAGCGCTTACGCGATGATGGGCGTTTGACCAGTCATAATTGACAAATGATTCCAAAGCAATCTCCGATTTTTGACTCTGATTGATAGAGTAACTGTCCTTACGGTCTTTCGAACCAAACGTACGGGGATTATAAGGAGTGTATCCATCATAACCTGTCGTATAATAATTGTAACTGCCGATGGTTTTGAAAGTCAATCCCTTTGCTATGTCCAATTGCAAGAATGCACTGGCCACCAGACGATCCCATTTGGAAATCTGGTCTTTCCGGGTTTTAGCCGCAGCCACCAGGTTATCGGCTCCCTTGTTGATGTCGCCATCAGACTCTTGCTTATAATGTCCCCATGAACCGTCGGGCAAGACAATAGGCATAGAATAAAAGACTCCATTCTCCACATAGTCCATCGTAGGAATAGCTTGTGCATAACTACGCATATTACCACTAAAGTGATGCTGGGCATGTGTATAGTTCAGATTCAATCCCACATGGATGAAATCTTTCACTTTATGGGTAATATTGGCACGAGCCGTCAGACGCTTGAAATAGGATTCAATGACGACACCTTCATTATTCAGATATCCCACCGAAAGATTGGCTTGCGTGGCTTCCGTCCCCCCCGAAGCAGAGAGGTTATAGTTCTGTTGCAATGCCGTACGTGACATCTCGTCCTGCCAATCAATGTTATTCAACTTGCCGATGTACTCTTCACCGAAAGCTAGATTGGTCATGACCGAACCATTGCGGCAAGACTCGCGCACTGCCTTGGCAAAGAGATCGGCATCAGCCACGTCTATCTTGTTGTTGTTGAATTGAAGAGAATAGTTGGCAGAGAAGTTGACTTGTGCCTTACCCTTACTTCCATTTTTTGTGGTAATCATGATGACACCATTGGCACCGCGTGTTCCATAAATGGCCGTAGCAGAAGCATCTTTCAGAATTTCAATGCTTTCCACATCGTTTGGATTGAGGAAATCAATGGAAGTGCCGACCTGCACTCCATCCACTACATAAAGCGGGTCAGAACTGCCGTTTACGGTGGCTACACCACGAATACGGATGTTGAACCCTCCGTCGGGCGAACTGGAAGAACGAATAACGGAAACACCGGCGGCGGCACCTTGCAAGCCTTGTCCCAGATTCACCGGATTACGCTTCATCATTTCCTCTGCATTTACAGAAGTGACGGAACCGGTCAGGTCGGATTTCTTCATTGTACCGTAACCTACCACCACCACTTCTTCCAATGTCTCGGTATCTTCCTTCAGGATAATCTTCAAAGCATTCATATTTCCGGTCACTTTAACGGTTCTTGTCAGATAACCGATGTAACTGGCCCTCAATGTAGAGCCTACGGGACACTGCAAAGAGAAGTTACCATCCAAATCAGTAATCATACCGTTTGTCGTGCCCTCTACAATGACATTGGCACCAATGATAGGTTCACCATTCTCATCCACCACTTGTCCTTTTACGGTGGTTACACTCTGCTGCACAACAGCGACACCCGCAAACGGCTGTAACTCTGTGGCAAAGAGAGATCCGGTACATGCCAGCGATACTGACATGATGCCCAAATACTTCATCACATTTCTCATAAAATATTAAATACTTAGGTTTAACAAATCCCCCGGCCATGGCACATCGGAGAAAAGACACGCAGCGCAATCATGTCTCTTTCTCTTCCATGCCGGCGAGGGTGAATTAAATATAGGTTTTCAAAGATTAAGTTCAGAAGTTCAGGGAAGTCCCTTCAACTTGATTCAGCAACTGCGGCTTTGCCTTTCCGCAATCCACTTTCACTACTTGGATGCGGTTATCCGCAGGCAGGCATATCAAGCCCTCAGCCTGCTTCTTATCGGCGCTGTATACCTTCAAGTTCATCTTGCTCCAATCCATTTCAGAGGTGGACTGTGCCAGTTTCAAATGAGGAAGCACCGAGCCGTCGCGTACCAGCATGATTATCGGAAGGCTGCCTGCTTCAATCTTATGCCATCCGCTTTCATATACTTTCCCTGTCTGATAATCTATCCACTTTCCTCCGGGAAGATAAACAGTGCGGCCGGTCATACCGGATTCGAGCAAGGGAGCAACCAGTATCTGCGAACCGAAGAGGTACTCGTCATCCACCTTCCATGCTCCGGGGTCATCGGGAAATTCCACAAACAAGGCCCTCAACATCGGCAAGCCTTTTTCTGTGCATTCCTTGGCCTGGGCATACACATAAGGCATCAGGCGGTATTTCATCTCTGCACTCTTGCGGAAAACATCCTGCACACGCTTGCTGTCGTACAGCCACGGCTCAGTCGGAGGTGCACCATGTGCACGGGTATGCGAAGTGAGGAAACCGAAAGGTATCCAACGGCAATACAAATCTTCCGGGGTAGATTTTACAAATCCGCCCATATCATGGCTCCAGAAAGAGAAGCCGGACAAGCCGAAGGACAAACCGGCACGAAGCGTACCCAGCAAACCCGTATTCGTCGTGGCAGCATCTCCTCCCCAATGCAACGGATAACGCTGTGAACCGGCCCATGCAGCACGCGCCCACATAATGTTTTCATTATGAAGCTTCTTGGTTATCTCGGATACTGCCATGTCATAGCGCACTGGATAGAGGTTGTGCTCATACCATCCACTCTTGCCTGAGGCATAAATACCGTTCAGCGGAGCAGCTTCGCCAAAGTCTACCTTAATGGCGCTGACACCGATATTCAGCAATCCGGCCAACTTGTCCTGATACCACTTTACGGTTTCCGGATTGGATAAATCGAGTACCACATCCTCGTAGGGAAGTTCCCCGTTACCGTTCTTCACATACATGTTCTTCTCTATCAGTTCTGGGAAATAACGGTTCTTGGGAGTAAAATAAGGCAACTGCCACAGGCAAACATGGAATCCTTGCGACTTCAGGTCCTTCAGCATCTGCTGGGGATTTTGGAAACGTTTTTCGGAAAACTTATAGTCGCATTGCCAATCCACGTCAAACCAACCTGTATCGAAATGGATGACATCGCACGGATACTTGTTCTTACGGATATTGGCAGCCACATCGTAGCCTTCTTTCTCACTGAAATAGGTGATGCGGCTCATCCATGTACCAAAAGACCACAATGGAGGCATACCCGGTTTTCCTACCAAATCGGTGTACTCGTCCAAAATGTCTTTCGGCTTACCGAAGAAGACGAACAGATCCAGATTTTCATCGCCCATGAACATTTTGTTCAGCCCGATATAAGTAGCACCGAAATCACAAGTGACGGGTGCGGAGGTATGCATGAACATGCCATATCCCCGGTTGCTCATAAAGAAAGGAATGGGTTTGTACATCTGGTCTGTTTCCGGACCTTGGGGGTCTGTAACAAACATATTGACCTTCTGCCCGGCTTTGTTCAGCCCGGTGGCAGATTCGCCACAACCGAAAATCATCTCATCCGCGGTCAGGGTAAACACGGGATTGATGCGGCGGGCATTGTCACTTCCACGCTTCACAAAACAGAAAGGCGTATACTTCACCTGCGTAGAATCGGCATCACTCAAAGTGGCGGTCTGGCTTAAAATGCGTCCGGTTTTATCCTTCAGTACGATTCTCCAAGGATTCTTGTTAATCTGGATGGTTCCATAATCACTGGAATAAACAATGTTGTCATTCGTCTCAGCAACTTTCCAGCTTCCATCCCTGCCCGGCTCTTTGGCCAGCATGACAGATGTGGCCGGTTTAGGCTCCACCGGAGTGGTCAGCATACGGATACGTACCGTACGCGGAGTTACAAAGTCTATTTTGAATTTCAAATTGGGGTCATTCTCATAAGCCGTAAAAGGGAAATCGAGCATTCTCATCTTACGGGGTTGTGCACCGTTGGTATTGAAAGCCTGACGAGGCATCAGATGTCCGCGTTTCCAGTTTACCAATCCTTCACCCGACTTAGCGTCGAATGACTCCAGGTGGTCTGCAAAAAACAGGGTATTACTCAAGTCACGGAAATCAGTGCTCATATCTAAAGGCTGGTTCATCAGATACGAAGTTCCGTCATTGACATGTGGCTGTGCCAACAGCTTGCCACCGGCAAACAACAGCATTGCCACTACAAAAAGTTTCTTCTTCATACTATTAGGATTTAAATGATTTCGCAGACAAAGATATTCTTCATAAAGGAGATACAGATGCTTGAAAAATGTCTTTTAATGCCCGCTTTTGTTGCATAGGATACATACAGAGCGCCCGGAAACAAAACGCATACTCTTTTTCACCAAATGGAGGATATTTGTACACAAATCTTCCCTTGCTCATCCGGATGATTATATTTAAGTTTGCAAATACAATATCGTTAATCTCCTTAAATGTTACAGAAAACACATGAAGCATTTGTTTTTATTCTTGATTTGCAAGCTATTCCTTGTCCTGACTGTTTGGGGAAATCCGGCAGAGCCTCTACCGACTATCATGTTCAAACAACTCTCCACCACAGAAGGGCTTTCCAACAACAGCGTCAGGAGCATCTTCAGAGACAGCAGAGGATTTCTGTGGATAGGGACAGAATCGGGGCTCAACAAATATGACGGCTACTCGTTCCAGCAGTATCACCGAAATAACTCCGGACTATCCAACGATGCCATCAACAACATCTTCGAGGGACCGGAAGGGAATGTATGGATAGGAACATCCGACGGTTACAGTATTTACGACTACAAGACCGGGAAATTCAACAATAACTACAAAAACATACTCGAAAAATTAAAGATTCCCAGCAAAAACATACTCGGGATAGGGAAAACACTAAAAAATGAATTCTGGGCCTACGACTATTCCAAGCTTTATATATGGGACAATAATTCCCTCAAAGCATATCCGCTGTCTACCAAGAAAATTTCCAATATTTCAATAGGAGCACAATATATTCACATCATGTACTCCAACGGCGTGCTGTACAGCATCAACAAACAAACCTCCGAAACCAAGGAAATCGCCATCCCGGCCGTCTATAGACCTTTACTGGAAAATCACGAACCGAACGTTTATACAGACCACAATGAGAATATATGGATATATACATATCAGAACAGCCTGCTACTGTGCAAAAGCAACCTTACACAACAATGGGAAAACATCCACCTGAGCAATTGCAAGAATACCCAGTACAACCGCGTACAATGTATCCTCGATTTGGGAAATGGAAATGTGTGGATTCTTACCAGCCACATGGGACTGTTCATCTACAATACCTTGAATAAATCACTCGCCAACTTACAGCACAATCCACTGAAGTCGCATACCATCGCCAGCAACAACCTGAACACCATTTACCAGGATAAGGACGGAATCATATATATATAGGTAACTTCAAACATGGAATTTCCTATTATAGCCCGATGTCCCAAATCATCCTCTGCAACAAGTCACTGGAATATGACGACGTATTGACCTTCTGCAAGGACACTGACCCGGAATTTATCTATTACGGCACAGACGGCACAGGCCTGATACGCCAATCGCTGATAACCGATACATACGAGAAAATACCCACTCCTGCCAATATCGTAGTCGATTTATCCATTGACTCCAAGAGCCGTCTGTGGATCGGCACATTCCAGAAAGGACTGCTTTGCTATTTGAAAGGACAAATCAGGCAATACACGACCAACAACAGCCAACTGCTCGAAGATAATGTATATACGGTAGAAGTAGACAAACACGGATACGTCTGGATAGGCACGATGAGAGGATATATACAAAGACTGAACCCTGAAACCGGAGTATTCGACACCATTTTGTACCGCCCGGGAGAGTTCTTTATGCGGGATATGTACTATGACAATGACAGACATCTGTATGTAGCAAGCACAGGAGGGCTCATCATCATCGATACCGAAACCCAAGCCTACAATATCTACTCTGAAACCTCCCGTTTCAAGGAAACCAACATGCTCACTGTCTACAAGGACAGTCGTGACCTGCTTTGGATAGGCCATCCGCACGGACTTAGCATCTGGAACCAGAAGAACGACTCCATCGACTTCATTGACCAGAAGAACGGACTTGCCGCCAATCTCGCCAGAGCCATCATAGAAGACAACAACCATCAAATGTGGATTGGCACCGGTAACGGCATTTCACGCATACAAATAACGAACGGAACATATTCCATCGTGAATTATTCCGTAAACGACGGGCTGATTTGCAATGATACCAACATACATGCCATTCTGAAGCTGGGAAATGGAAACATACTGATAGGCACTCCCAAGGGCTACCAGACAATTATCCCCCAAGATATTCTCTCGACAAACTACGATGCCCACATCTACCTGACCGGAATTGAACTCAAATCCCAAATGGACTACTTCAATATATTGGGAGGAAGTTCGCTTGAATGTGCACAAAGCCTGTCTCTCACCGAGAAGGAAAATTCATTCACTCTCTTCTTCTCGGCCCTCGACCTGATAGAAACAGATAAAATAAAATATGCCTATAAAATCAGCCAAAGCCATGCCGACTGGATTTATACTGAAAACAACAAGATAGATTTGTCCATGCTGCCTGCCGGAAACTACACCTTGTCTGTAAAGGCATGCAATTCGCAAGGCATATGGAGTCCCAATATCAAAGAACTGAAAATAAAGATACTCCCACCCTGGTGGCGCACTTGGTGGGCTTATGGCATTTATGCGAGCATCACTTTATGTATCATTCTGCTAATCATCCGCAACTTACACTCACGACACAAGCAGAAACAAATCATGCAGGCTATCGAGGTGGAAAACGAAAAGCAGCAGAAAATTACGGACATGAAACTACAGTTCTTTGCCAATATAAGCCATGAACTGCGTACTCCCCTATCACTAATCATCAACCCGCTTGAGGAATTCTTCGTGAACCACCCCGAATACCGGAAGGGGATTCTGGATATAGTAAAACAAAACGCCGATTACCTGCTGGAACTCATCAACCAATTACTGGACTTCAGAAAACTCGACGCCAAAGCCGAGACACTGAAATACAAACACGACAATATTCTCATTATCCTGGGCGAAATATTCCACTCCTTCGACCCGATAGCACAAAAACGGAACATCAGCTACAGCCTTACCGGCCCGCAGCATTCCGTATTCATGGATTTCGACTATGACAAGGTACGCAAAATATGTACCAATATCCTGTCAAACGCATTCAAGTTCACTCCCAATAAAGGGAGCATCTCACTGGACATTGCCGTAAAGGGAAAAAGCCTGGAGCTGACCTTTACCGATACCGGTTGCGGTATAGAGGATGAATCCAAAGAAAAGATATTCCAAAGATTCTATCAGTCGGGGAAAAACCAATCAAGCAACGGAGGCAGTGGCATCGGACTGCATATTGTTTCCGAATACGTAAAAATGCATCAGGGCACTGTCTGTGTCAAGGATAACCAGCCTTGCGGCTCCGTATTCCTAATTACACTCCCCTTGCACCAGAACAGTAGTACAGCAGTAAATGGAGAAGAAATCCAAATACCGGAAACAAAAGAAGAACCCCATCCGTTCACCATCCTGCTTGTAGATGATAACTATGACTTCCTTAAATTTCTATCTGAAAGTCTTGCCAAGAAATATCACGTATTGAAGGCCACTAATGGGAAGCAAGCACTGAATGTATTGGAAAAGGAGGATATAGATTTAGTGGTCAGTGACATCATGATGCCTGAAATGGATGGTCTGGAACTATGCACAACCATCAAGAACGATATACGATATTCACATATCCCCATCATCCTGCTGACAGCCAAAGCAAGCGAGGAGCATCAATTGGAGGGACTCAGTGTCGGTGCAGACGACTACATCACCAAGCCTTTCAATATGGAAGTCCTCAAACTGCGTATCAACAAAATTATTGAAATGAACGTAAAGCGGCAGGAAATATTCAATCAGGAAATTAAAATCGAACCAAGCCGCATCACCATCACCCCTCTTGACCAACAGTTGGTAGAAAAAGCCATCCAGATTGTGGAGGGCAACATCAGCGAAACCGAGTTCTCTGTCGAGGAACTTGCCAGCAACCTGAACATATCACGCAGCTACTTCTACAAGAAGATGATCAAGATTACGGGGAAGAAACCCATTGAGTTCATCAGGACCATCCGCATGAAACGGGCACAGCAACTCCTGGCAGAAAGCCAGATGCAAATCTCTGAGATTGCATATACATTGGGCTATAACTCTCCAAAAGTGTTCTCCAAACATTTTAAAGAAGAGTTCGACATCAGCCCTTCCGAATTCATAAGACAACATAGCAAAAAAACACAAACCGATGAAGAGGGAGACGAGTAATCATTACCGTTTTAGTAAACGGGAAACATTACCCTCCCTTATCAGATACAAAAGAGAGGGCTGTTTAACGAAAAGAATCTGCATCTTTGCCAAATAATAACCTCTTCAAAATCTATAAATATGAAACAGATTTCCAATTACAAGTCATGGCTTTTCTGTATCGCCATGCTACTTACCACAACATGGCTATCGGCACAAACAGCCACATCCATTCCCAGGCTCGTTCAGGAAAAAGGACGTTACACGCTCTTGGTGGATGACAAACCTTTCTTCATTCTGGGAGGACAATGCGGAAATTCATCCAACTGGCCCTCCATGTTGCCCAATGTATGGAATGTAATGAAAGAAATGCATGCCAACACCTTGGAAATACCTGTATATTGGGAACAAGTGGAACCTCAAGAAGGTAAGTTTGACTTTTCACAGGTACAGTCAGTATTAAACCAGGCACGGCAAAACAATATGAAACTCATCTTCCTCTGGTTTGCCACATGGAAGAACGGAAGCAATCACTATATGCCAGAATGGATGAAAACGGATTCTAAAAAATATCCCAATGTTATCGGTAAAGACGGACAAGAAGTAGACTCCCCCAGTCCGCATTGCGAAGAAGCAATGAAAGCAGACGCCAAGGCCTTTGCCAAATTTATGGAGTATCTGAAGGAAGCAGATACACAACATACAGTCATCATGGTACAAGTAGAGAATGAACCGGGAACATGGGGCAGTGTAAGAGACTATTCGAAGAAAGCCCAGAAACTATTCGAAAGCCCTATTCCCCAAGAGATTCTGACGACAACAGTCTGCAAGGAACTGAATGTACCGAAAAATGCAAAAGGGAATTGGAAGGAAATCTTTGGCGAGCGGGCAGACGAATATTTCCACGCATGGCACGTAGCCCGTTACATCAACTACGTGGCCAAAGCAGGGAAAGAAATTTATCCACTGCCCTTGTACGTCAATGTTGCGTTAAGAGACCCTCTGACCAATCCCACAGCAGACAACTATGAAAGTGGCGGCGCAACCGACAATGTTATATCCATCTGGAAAGCCGCAGCTCCGGACATCGACTTTGTCGCTCCGGACATCTACCTCCGTGACGACAAAGCAGTTCTGAAAGTACTCGAACTATATACCCGCCCCGATAACGCATTAATGATTCCCGAAACCATCGGAAGCCCAAGATTCCTTTATCATGCCATTGCAAAAGGAATCGGCTTTTCCCCATTCGGTGTAGACCAACGGAGAAACTTCTCTCCAGATGAGAAAAGGCAATCTCCTTTATCTGCCGAATATGAAATACTAAAACCGATGTCACACCTACTGGCCGAATGGAGTGCGGAAGACAGGATACACCCCGTCATAGAACCTTCAGACCATGCAGAACAACACATCGATTTAGGCAGTTGGAAAGCCATCATCAAATTCGGCAATAGTCGCGGAGGACAAGCCGTTGCCACCGACAAGCGTCCGGCCAATGGAAAAGCCATGATTATCCAACTCGGTGAAAATGAATTCATCGGTATCGGTTCCAATTGCCGGTTCACTTTCGAGCCAGCCGGGAAAAAACAAGGAAAAGCCTGGCAGTACCTGAAAGTACAGGAAGGATTCTATGATGAGAACGGGGATTTCAAAATGCTCCGTATCCTCAATGGCGACCAGACAGACTGGGGAGGCCCGCAAGTAGGCGATACCCCCAGCGTACTACATTTTACATTGACAACAAGATAATCACACCATGAAACATCCAATATTATCATTACTGATTTGCATAGGGGGATGCTTTTCTGCATGCAATCCTACCAATGAAAAAGTCAATCCCTTGACACAGCATGAAGACAAAATCACAAATATCATAGCAGAAATGACACTGGAAGAAAAGATAAACATGCTCCACGGAAAGAACATGTTTTCATCAGCAGGTGTCGAACGTCTGAATATACCTGATATAGAATACGCAGACGGTCCCTTTGGTATCCGGGAAGAAATGGAACCGCATTCATGGAACTCCTTGCATTTAAGCACCGATTCCGCCACTTTCTTTCCAACGGGTTCTGCCCTTGCGGCTACATGGAGCACGGAAATGGCATATAAATACGGAAAGGGAATGGCTGCCGAAGCCAAACTCCGGGGTAAAGACATGATTTTAGGACCGGCCATCAACATACAACGCATCCCAACCGGAGGGCGCACTTACGAATATTTAAGTGAAGACCCTCTACTGAGCAGTGAACTGGCGGTCGGCTATACATTGGGTGCACAAGACCACCAAGAAGCAGTCTGCCTGAAGCATTATGCACTGAATAATCAAGAAAACATGCGTGGATTCGTAGACGTAAAAGTCTCCGAACGCGCTATGAGAGAAATTTACCTCGCTCCCTTTGAGGCGGCTGTAAAAAAAGCCAATGCCTACGGCGTAATGGCTGCTTACAATAAAGTTTCAGGCGAATGGTGCTCGGAGAATGACCGCCTCTTGAACAAAATCCTACGCGATGAATGGGGATTTAAGGGCATCGTCATTTCCGACTGGGGAGGAACTCATTCCACCACAAAAGCCGCATTTGGAGGTCTTGATGTAGAGATGCCCAACGACAGATATTTTGGCAAGGCATTGCTCGATTCTGTACAAGCCGGTATCATCCCGGAAAAAATCATTGATGAGAAAGTAAGAAACCTGCTTCGTGTACGGTTGGCCATCCCGGCTGTTCCTAAAGAAGAAGCCAATACCCAAATGACTTCTCTTCCCGCCCAGCAGCAGATTGCCTATGAAGTAGCCTCCAGAAGTATCGTGTTGCTCAAAAACTCCGGGCTGCTGCCTATAAACACCGGAAAAGTAAAGAACATAGCCGTTATCGGAGACAATGCTGTCCGCCACATGGCTACGGGTGGTGTAGGTGCCGGCGTCAAGGCTTTATATGAAATCACACCCTTAGAAGGGCTGCAGAAAGCATATGAGGGAACTAATGTCAAGATCAAGTATGCACAAGGTTACCTGCCGCAAGAACGTCCCACACGACACAAACTCAATAACAACGAAACAGCCTCATCAGAAAAAGAAATCAGAGAGAAAACCGAACGGCTGGCGCAAGAAGCAATCGCCTTAGCCAAAGAGGCAGATTTAGTCATCTTTGTTGGAGGCAACAATCGCGAAGTAGAGACAGAGGGCTCTGACCGCAAGGACATCACTTTGCCATCACATCAGGACGAATTAATACAAGACATATCCAAAGCCAATCCAAACATTGTCTCGGTAATGGTGGTTGGCGGTCCTGTCGATTTGCGGGCAATAGAGCAGAATTCTTCAAGTATTTTAATATCCTGGTTTAACGGTTCAGAAGGAGGGCATGCCTTGGCGGATGTATTGTCCGGAAAGATTTCTCCTTCGGGAAAACTTCCTTTCACATTTCCTGTAAAACTGGAAGATTCACCAGCCTATCATTTAGGTGTTTATCCTCAGCAACAACCTGAAAGGCCACGCGATGTATTCGTTGACCTCGTAAATAAAGACAAATTCCGCGCAGAACAAAAAGCCGAAGCTGATTATGCCGAAGACATCTTTGTGGGTTATCGTTGGTATACTACTAAAAATGTATCTCCTCTTTACCCATTCGGTCATGGACTCTCTTATACAGATTTCCAATATTCAGCGCTGCAAACCCAAATCAACAGAAACCTGATAGACGTCAGCTTCACATTAGACAATACAGGCAAAATGGATGCCGAAGAAGTAGCGCAAGTCTATATCACTCGTCCGCAATCCGGCGTCAAGCGCCCGGCATACGAACTGAAAGGTTTCCAACGAATAGCCTTGAAAGCCGGAGAGAGTAAGGAAATAACCATCTCCATACCTTTGGAGCAACTGTGTCATTGGGACGAAAAAAAGCATGATTGGGCTTTCGAGGAAGGACCTGCCATTGTCAGGGTAGGCAGTTCCTCTGAAAATTTACCTCTGGATACAGAAATCAATCTTAACAATGTATGCAAACCATAGTTCTTGTTTAGTCCGTATATTTATGAAGAATCCTGTAACTCAAAAATAGATACTATGAAAAAGAAACATTTCCTATTTGCAACAGCCTTGGCACTACTCTGCAGCAGCGGTGTACTGCATGCGCAAGACTTCAAACTGACATCCTCCGGTTATTTCAAGAACCAGGGAGTCGACGTCATGGCTTTTGATGATATCTATCCCGAAGGACACCAGGGAGGGGTATGTATCATCATGAACGGACACCGTGTGGCAACAAACGGAGACATCCGCCTGGAAGCCACGCCCGGACAATGGCAGCCCGTACCGAAACAGCTCGACCGGAAACTCAGTGACAACAGCATCACCACCACGCTGTGCTATCCCGACTCCTCACGTCATCTCACCGGATTCAACCCGATGATTTACCCGGACCTCCGCCTTATATACACGGTAAAAGTGGAAAGCAAAGGCAAAAACATAGAAGTGACCGTAGACCTGGACCGCCCCGTTCCTCAGGAATTCATCGGAAAAGTGGGCTTCAACCTCGAATTCTTCCCGGGCTCCCTCTTCGGCAAGCCCTGGATTATGGACGGCAAGAGCGGCATCTTCCCGCAACAGCCCAACTCTCCCTTGATGACAACACAACCCAACTATCTGCATACAGGAAACTATCATGACGGCAAGAAACCGCTGGCAGACATGGACAAACTGATAGGAAAAGGTTACAGCCCGATTGTGGCAGACGACATCATCGGCGAGCCTTACGCCCAAGGAAACAAGTTCACCTCCCGCCCCGACGACCCTTACAACAAAGTGACCATCGAATCATTGAGTGGTGACCTGCAACTGTTTGACGGTCGGATGAACCACAACAACGGCTGGTTCGTGCTGCGCAGCAACATAAAGCCGGGTGTCACCAAAGGTGCCGTCAAATGGATTATCACCCCGAACGTAGTGGCCGACTGGATGTATCAGCCGGTTATCCAGACTTCACAGATAGGTTATCATCCCGCCCAAGACAAAGAAGCTGTCATCGAAATGGATATACGTGACAACAAAAAAGCAACGGCACAAGTCATCCGTATTGATGCCGACGGCGAGAAGGTTGTCAAGAACGTCACTCCTACCGACTGGGGCAAATTCCTGAGATACAACTATCTGAAGGTAGATTTCACGGATGTGAAGGAACCGGGACTCTATAAGATTAAATATGATACTTCCGTGTCCCCTATCTTCCGCATCGACAATGATGTATATGCCCGCGGCGTATGGCAACCTGTACTGGAATACTTCCTCCCCGTGCAAATGTGCCACATGCGCGTCAACGAGAAGTACCGTGTATGGCACGACTGCTGCCACATGGATGATGCCCAAATGGCACCGGCACACAACCACATCGACGGTTATGACCAAAAAGAAGGACTGTCCAAGTTCAAACCGGGTGACGTGGTTCCCGGAGTGAATATAGGTGGCTGGCACGATGCCGGAGACTTTGACCTCCGCATCGAATCCCAAGCCGGAGAATCCTATATCCTGGCACTGGCCTACGAAGCTTTCCGCCCGGACCTCGACGTGACTTCCATCGACCAGATAAACCGCGTGACGGAAATCCACCAGTCCGACGGCAAGAATGACCTGCTGCAACAAGTAGAGAACGGTGCCCTTACGGTAGTCAACAGCTATCTGGCACTGGGACGTCTCTACCGGGGAATCATCTGCAACGACTTGCGCCAGTACGTACTTCTGGGCGATGCCGCCGCCATGACCGACGGAAAAATCGGCAATGAAGACGACCGCTGGATATTTACGGAGGACAATCCCGGACGGGAACTGTCGACAGCCGCCCAACTCGCTGCCGTATCACGCGTATTGAAAGGTTTCAATGATACATTGAGTGTGCATTGCCTCGACATTGCCCGCAAAGTATATGCTTCTACCGGAAGCGGCAACAGCAGAGCCTTGTTCCCCAAAGTGCAGGCAGCCGTAGAGCTGTACCTCACCACCGGCGAGCAACCCTATATGGACTTCATCTTGGACAACCAGGAGCTCGTCATCAAGCAGATAGGACGCATCGGCTGGTACACGGCACGCGCAGAGCAACAGTTTGCACAGATGAAGAACAAGAAAGCCAAGGCTTTCTCCACCGCTTTCCGCAAAGCCCTGACCGGATACAAACAAGAACTGGACAAGCAAGTGCATGAAACTCCCTATGGCGTTCCCTACCGTCCGAATATCTGGGGCGCAGGTTGGGATATACAACGTTTCGGTTTCCAGCACTACTTCCTGACGACAGCCTATCCGGAAATATTCCCGAAAGCACCGGTATTCAATGCCCTCAACTTCATCCTCGGATGCCATCCGGGCTCCAACCAGGCGTCCTTCGCCTCGGGTGTCGGTGCACAATCGGCCACCGTGGGTTATGGGCTGAACCGTGCAGACTGGTCGTACATTCCCGGTGGAGTCATCTCCGGTACGGCGCTTATCCGTCCCGACTTTCCGGAACTCCTTACGTTCCCGTTCCTCTGGCAGCAAACCGAATATGTGCTGGGAGGAGGTTCATCCCACTATATGTTCCTGGTACTTGCAGCAGAACAGTTGCTGAAACAATAAGAGAGATAAGGGGAGCAAAATCCTCTGAATATTTTCTTTTAGAGATGTGTCAAATCTCCCCTTTTATCGAAATTACCCTCGCTACAACTATCTGTGGTGAGGGTATTTTTTGTTTATGAGAGTTTCGACACCCTCAATATTATAGCATAATGAAAGTGTTTATCTACTTTCCGTTCTTTCACCAATTATCCGTACGGAATGGAATGGTGGGCAATTCATTCCCTCCAATCATCGTACCAATTTGGAAATCATGGAAACAGTAGCGTACACTGGCAGGATGGGGCACCTTCTCCGAAGAAACCACCACCTCATTCGTCTGCCAGTGCAGCCATACTTTATCGGCAGGATGGAACACGCGGTCCTCGCCTGCCACTTCGAAACCGCGAAGGTCGTAGTTGCGGCAGATACCCATTTCCAGATGGTCGAAGGAGACCCATGCTTCATTGCCTTTAACCGTCCATGACTTGTACTGCGGGCCGAAGCAATGTATCTGCTTCAAACCATAGGTGAGGTTCATTGCCAGATAGCTCAGGCGCTGCCCCACCTTCGTCTTGTTGCGGGGATGGATGTTGTATATCTCATAGGGTTCCACAAGGTCGTTGGTAGAAATCATGGCACTGTTTGGAATCAGGCTTTGGGCACGGAATTGCGCTTCGCGCAGGTAGGCGGCTTTCTCTTGTTGGGTGCCTCCGTAGGCATAAGGAGCTATTTCTACAAAATAGAAAGGCAGCTCGCCAAGTCCCCACTCCTTGCGCCACAGCTGCACCATGTCGGCCAAGCGCTCGGCGTATGTCTCATGGCGGCCCACGTTCGACTCGCCCTGATACCAGATGAACCCTTTGATTGTATAGTTCTGCAACGGTTTCAGCATGGCATTGTACATCAGCATCGGGCGTTGCATGGGGTGCAGGCGTTCGATGGAATCGGGGTCGAGGGAAATGTCAGGATAGTTTTCCAGCAGTTCGCGACTTATCCAACCTTCTACAGTGGCTCCACCGTAAGCGCTACAGATGATACCGACCGGAATCCGGAGGGCACGGCTCAACGAAGTGGCGAAATAATAAGCTGTTGCACTGAAATCGGGCGAAGTCTCTATGGAAGGTATGTTCCAGCGGCCTTTGCAGTCGATCTGCGGTTCATAAGTCTGATGCTTGGGAACGGTGAACATACGCACGCTCGTGTTTTCGGCAGAAGCTATGATGTCGTCCACTCCGTTCATGATGCAGCAACCGCCAAAGCCTTTCAGTGGCATCTCCATGTTGCTTTGACCGGAGGCAAGCCATACCTCACCGATCAGGATATTCTTCAACGTGGTTTTTTCTCCGTCATCAAAAGTTATCTCATAAGGCGTGTATCCTGCTGCCGGGGTCTCCACGGCAAGCGTCCAACCGCCATCCTTATCGGCACGGCAAGTCGTTGTCTGTCCGTTCCACGAAGGAGTGACGCGTACTTCGGCTTTCGGTGCGGCCGTTCCCCATAGTTTCACTTCAGTCTGCTGCTGAAGTATCATGTTGTCGCCCACCAGTGCAGGCAGTTTTACTTTGGCGCCCAACGAGACGGCGCAGCATAATAAAATCAATGCAAGAGTTTTACTTTTCATGGTATATTTGTGTTCTAAATATTTATAACCGAATATGTAAACCTAAGATTCCTTTTTCTTAATAAAAACAAAATGCATAAATACCTAAATATCTAAATGCCTAAATATCTATATATTAGTAATCATCCAATACTCAAGCCATTCTTTTTTCTTTTTTTTTTTGCCACTCAAAGAAACCAATATCTTCTTTCCGATTTTGCTCCATCAGCGCGCAATTCCTTATTCACCAAGGGATAGATTATCTTTCTTATCTTTAGTAATTCCCAAAGGTAATCCGCCGGGGTTGGAAATCTCCAACCTATCCGGATAAACTTGAATCATAATATCACTTGATATCGTGAAGCTCTTATGGGCAAAGGCATTAACCAATAATTCTCTTATCAACTTGGGATGATAATGACGAATTTGTTTACGAAACAGTCCATCGGGAAATTCATAGGAGTAAGTCAATTCTACCGCTTCCTTTTCAACGGACAAAAGCAACTCCTTAGGATTTAATGTATTATCGTGCCACTCCACTTTACGGACTTTTCTCTCCAAATTATCATACACAATGTATTGGGCAGTAATGGGGTAACTAATCGTTTGCCTTTGTTTCGATGTACCCAACCACAGAACTCCGAGATGAGTTAACTGACCGGCATCCATCAGGCAGTAGTGTTCTGCCAACTCTATATCATCCAATTGCTCGATGTGAAAGGCTACCCGAGGTGACCTACGTATCTCTTCGGCAAGCCGATGCAAATTATCCAATGCACTTTCATCCAGCATGAATTTAGTACGAACCATTTCCCACTGGTAAGTACCCTTTTCCTCACTCAACCGCTGAATGTCTTCACTTCGAACCGGTTCACATTTATCTGCTACACGAATATATATCTTCCCGTCTGAAGTAGTGGCAATAGAACGAAATGAAGGGTAGACAGTAATTATAAAATATTGACTTCCAAAATTATCCGTTTGTACTTCCGAAGCAGCAACAGCTACATTAAAACAAAGGCTTCGCAGCTTACTGACAGCATCGTTCACCTCATCAGTATCTATGACTTGCCCCAAAAGCGGACATTTGCCCTTATCATCATATCCTACAAAAATCTTCCCGCCCTGGGCATTAGCCAATGATACGCAAGTAACAGCCAAATCCCTGAATCCTCTATCTCCAGTTCTTATCTTCTGAATGCTTTTATACTCGATTGTCTGTTTCTCACCTTCTGTCATACACATTATATAAAATGATGCTTTACTCCATAGTACATCGGTCTATTATCGATAACATGTGCAAAAATAGGGCTTTTTTGCTCACATCCTTCATTTCATGTGCAAAAACATCCACTTTTTGCACATGTGCTCAAACAGATGTATTATACATTCGTGTATAATTCATACAAAAAACAAGCTTCTTATGTAAAACAGTACATAGCATTTGCTTCACTGCCATAAAAACAGTACATTTGTGTAGAAAATCATCACCCAAAGAGTGAAGGATATGGCGAGAGACTTGTTCTTCCAATCGCAATGCCTAAAGTTGCATACCTCACTTGCGAAGTGGGGCTTTTGTTTTGAAAGCCTTGGTACACCGAACTCTTCAGAGAAGCAAAAGCAATCCCTCCCCCTCTCCGCATTCTCCCATTTTAGCCGCCTCATCCCTTAACCTATCCTAATAATCCGCCTTACTGTCACTTATTTAGAATTGAATTTATTATCTTTGCCGCGTTGTGCACCATACATCCGTGTCCTGCCGAAGCGGGCAATATTGCCTGACGTGACAGACTCCGGACTTCAGCGCGACAAACTCCAGTGTCCGGCGTGACAAACACAGGACTCTGGCGCGACAGGCACAGGCGTCTGTCGGACAGCACTTAAACAACTGAAAACAAGAATATTATATAATAACGAATTTCATCCGAATGAAACAGTACAGAACCGTAAACAACCTTGTAGGCTGGATTACATTCCTCATTGCAGCGACGGTCTATTGCATGACCATCGAACCCACTGCAAGCTTTTGGGACTGCCCGGAGTTCATCACCACCGGCTATAAGCTGGAAGTAGGACACCCGCCCGGCGCACCGTTCTTCATGCTGGTAGCCAACCTATTCTCACAATTTGCTTCCGATGCCTCCACCGTGGCCAAAATGGTGAACTACATGAGCGCGCTGATGAGCGGCGCATGTATCCTGTTCCTCTTCTGGAGCATCACGCACCTGGTGCGCAAACTCGTGGCGACGGACGAAAACAATATCACACGCGGACAGATGGTGACCATCATGGGCAGCGGCCTGGTGGGCGCACTGGCCTATACGTTCAGCGATACATTCTGGTTCAGTGCCGTGGAAGGCGAAGTCTATGCCTTCTCCTCCCTGTTCACCGCCGTGGTATTCTGGCTGATACTGAAATGGGAAGACGTTGCCAACGAACCCCACAGTGACCGCTGGCTGATTCTTATCGCCTACCTGACCGGCCTGAGCATCGGCGTGCACTTGCTGAACCTGCTCTGCCTGCCTGCCATCGTACTGGTGTATTACTATAAGAAAGTGCCCAACGCCAATGCCAAAGGCTCCCTGCTGGCATTGCTGGCTTCGGGCATACTGGTAGCAGCCGTACTCTACGGCATCGTGCCGGGCATCGTGAAAGTGGGCGGATGGTTCGAACTGCTCTTTGTCAACACGCTGGGCATGTCCTTCAACACGGGTGTCATCGTGTACATCATCCTGTTGGCAACCTGCCTCATCTGGGGTGTCTACGAAAGCTACACCGAACGCAACAAGGCACGCATGACGCTCTCGTTCGTGCTCACCATCGCCATGCTGGGTATTCCGTTCTACGGACACGGCACCAGTTCGGTGGTCATCGGCATCATTGTCATCGCCCTGTTGTGGCTCTACCTCCGCCCGAAGATGCAGGCGGCCATCAAAGAGAAATACCGCGTATCGGCACGCACGCTGAACACTTCGCTGCTCTGCACCATGATGATTGTCATCGGATATTCCTCGTATGCACTCATCGTTATCCGTTCCACCGCCAACACACCGATGGACCAGAACTCACCGGAAGACATCTTCACGCTGGGCGAATACCTGGGACGCGAACAGTACGGCACACGCCCGCTGTTCTACGGTCCGGCTTTCTCATCGCAGGTGGCGCTCGACGTAAAAGACGGTTACTGCGAACCGCGCGTCAAGAGCGAAGGAACGAAGTACATCCGCAAGGAGAAAGCTACACCCGACGAGAAGGACTCGTACATCGAAATCCCCGGCCGCATTGAATACGAATATGCACAGAACATGCTGTTCCCACGTATGTACAGCAGCCTCCATACACAGCAATACCATGCCTGGCAAGACATCAAGGGCTATGACGTGCCCTACGACAAATGCGGAAGCATGATTATGGTGAACATGCCCACGCAGTGGGAAAACATCAAGTTCTTCTTCTCCTACCAGCTCAACTGGATGTACTGGCGCTACTTCATGTGGAACTTTGCCGGACGCCAGAACGATATCCAGGGAAGCGGGGAAATAGAACACGGCAACTGGATTACCGGCATCCCGTTCATCGACAACTGGCTGGTGGGCGACCAAAGCCTGCTGCCCCAGGAGCTGAAAGAGAACAAGGGACACAACGTCTTC
>CAJJYX010000023.1 GCA_905197435.1 uncultured Bacteroides sp. | reverse complement strand
TGTGATTGATTCGGATTTGGTTTATGCCATGTCCAACCTGCCGGCAGTGGGAGCTGCCAAGAATGAAAGCCGCATCAATCAGGATATGGCAAGACAGTTGGCAGGAGAAGCTTATCTCCGGATGGGAATGCGTGATGCTTCTTATTTCAAAAAAGCGGAAGATGCGGTAACGCCCATTATAACAGGTGGTAAATATGAGTTGATTTCTGCAAGATATGGTAAGTATGCTGCCGAACCGGGCGATTACTATCATGATATGTTCCGCTGGGGAAATCAGCGCCGTTCTCAAGGAAATACGGAAGCAATCTGGACATTCGAAATGGAGTATAACCGTGATGTGAATGGCGGTACTATCGATAATCCGCAACAGCGCCGTAATTGGGTACCTGCTTTTCATAAGCTGGATGGCATGGTCAATGCCGATTCTATAGGCGGTCGTGGTAATGGGCGTTTGCGTCTCAGCAACTTTGTGAAGTACGGGTTGTTTGAAAAAGGAGACATTCGTAATTCTAACCATAATATCCGTCGTGTAATGTGGTATAACAAGCCCAATTTCTCAAAAGAATTCGGTATTGATGCTAACGGTTTTCTGGTGGACAAGGATAAAGGTGTAAGAAATGTGACATTGAAAACCGGTGATCAGGTAATTCCTCACGCAGGAGATTCATTGAACGTATTTTATCCTCACACTACTAAATGGGGAGGTTATGACGAAACGGATGACTTTGGTTATGCTCTCGTTAAAGACTGGCCTGTCATGCGTTTTGCAGAAACATATTTGCTTCGTGCGGAAGCCCGTTTCCGTCAGGGAAATGCCAAGGGGGCTGCCGAAGACATCAATGTACTGCGTGACCGCGCTTTCAGGGAATACCGCACCATTGCTCCCGAAGCAGGTAAGGTTACCGAGGAGGAAATCACCCTTGACTTTATTCTTGACGAACGTGCCCGCGAACTTATTGGTGAAGAGAATCGCCGTATGACTCTTGTCCGTACCAATACGTTGGCCCAACGCGTCAAACTCAATGGTGATGTAGAACCTACTGCACCCAGCAATAAAGTCATCACAGGCTTTGATGCTAATATCCACACATTGCTTCCTATTCCTCTTACTGAGATCCAGTTGAATAAGGATGCCAAGTTGGAGCAGAATCCTGGATATTGATTTATTTTCCAATAGGTATTATTGTAGGAAGAGGTTGTGCCAAAAAATGTTGGCACAACCTCTTTTTTAGTTTTTTCATATAAAAGCTATAGCAAAGAAAACAAAGTCCATTATAACATCGTCTTCTCCCACATGCCGGAAGTTTCTGTATGCTATGTTGTATTTCATCTGTTCAAAAAACAGCTTCCGGTTCTATGTATCACCTTTCCCTATGCCTGGTGTCTTCTTCTGATACCAATCTTTCCCGTGCTTTAAAGTAACTGCCACACAAAGAATAGCCTTCACATTTTTGTATCTTATGCCGGGCGCTTTCGGTACTTGCCCGCTGTCTTGTCACGATACCCTTCAAATTCCCTTGACCTGTTTTTGTGCCGGGCTTTCAGTTGTGAAACAATAGGATAATCATCGTTATCTACTAAAAACTCGTCATTAATTGAAATTAAATGGTCAATATATGCTTATACCTTTTATCTGATTGATTCATATACATTCTTTGCATGTTTTGATGTGATAATATACTGTGATGTTTTATAAGTTTACGGCCGAAATATAAAAAAAACTTAAATAACATGCTTATGGTAATATGAAGTCAGCCCCTTTTAAGATGAGAGTATGGTTTAGAAAAGCCAGTTATGATTATGAAGAACAAATTTAATTAGAGAGTCTATTATGAAAAACAGAAAAATGCTATTTCCTTTGAGTTTCTTGCTACTGGGATTTTTAGTTTTTTGCTTTAGTTGTAAGGATGAAACTTATACCTATCGAAAAGACCAGAGTGGTGGCGTACCCTATGATCCGGCTTTGCCGGTGGAGGTAACAGAATTTATTCCTGAAAAAGGGAAAATACGAGAGAAAGTAATTATTTCGGGTCAGAATTTTGGCAATGACCCATCGAATGTGAGGGTTTTCTTTGATGACGGTTATTCAGATAAAGAAGCCCAGGTTATTAGTGTTAACGGTACTTCTATTTATTGTCTTGCCCCCAGGCAAAGTGATGGACGAAGCCGGATTAAGGTAAGAGTTGCTGATGAAAAAGAAGCTGTAGCTTCTGAATATTTTCAATATATGGCTGCTGCCAGTGTGTCCTGGGTAGCCGGGGCAGGTAAACGCGACGGCTCAGGTGCGAAATATAACGATGGTACATTATCCGAGTCCAACTTTTGGAAAATACATGGAATTGTTGCCTTGGGTGACAATCAGATAATGACTTTTGGTTATTACGAAGACAAAGCCAACAATGTGCGTATGATTTCGGTGAATGATGATAAAGTAATTACGGTGCAGAGTGGAGTCTACTTAGGAAAACCTGCTATTAATGAGGCGAAGACAGTGGTGTATGCAACACCTTTGAACCCACCACATACGGTTTATCAGTACAGGAAGGAAGTCGGTTGGACGCCTTATGCTATGGGAGAAATTATAGTTCCTAAATACACTACCTGTTGTGACCGCATTCGGTCATTAGTAATGATGGACGAAGCTCATGATCCTAATCAGGAATGGCTATACTTTTGCCATAAGAACCAGACATTCGGACGTTATAACGTAAACACAGAAGTAACAGAGATACTGGCGGATGAAACTTTGGATATGCCGGTGAACGCCTTTGCCGGATATATGGTCTATGACCACACTAAAGACTGTTTTTATGTTTCTTTATTCGACTCTTACAGCATCTATAAAATAAGTAAAACTGGCGCAGACTGGAGCGATGGTGTTCAGTCTGAACTTTATGCGGGAAGTCCTTCGGGAAGTGCTGTTATTGATGGTGATCTTAAAGATGCCAGATTTAAAAGACCAATGGGTATGTGTATGGATGAGGAAGGTAACCTCTATGTTTGCGAAGGTTCAGGTGCCGACGTTATTCGTAAGATTTCAGGAATCGATGGCTATGTATCAACCATTGCCGGAACATTGGGTATCGGAGAACCACAAGTAAATGGAGATCCGGCTGAAGCTGTTTTTCTTGAGCCTCAAGATATCTCTTACGATGGAGAAGGCAACTTCTTTATTACTGAGTGGTGGGAGTCTACAATCAGAAAATATTCAATTGAATAACCTTTAATTCTGCGTAAACATGAAATACATATATTTATTATTGCTTACTTTTTGTCTATCGAGCCCGGCGCTTTCGCAAACCAATACGGTTAAAGTCGCGGGTGTTGTAATGGATGAAAATGGAGAAACATTGATTGGGGTGAATGTTATGGTGAAAGGCTCTAACATATTTGCAATAACTGACTTGGATGGACGATTCCGATTGAACAGCGTCCCCAAAGGGGCTGTTGTCGTATTCTCTTATATGGGATACAAAACACTTGAAAACAGATATACCGTAGACAAGGAAAAGGAAAGAATCGGTATGACTCCCGATGTAAGTGAGTTGGAAGAGGTGGTGATTACAGGGCGTGGTTCACAACGAAAGGTGTCCGTGGTAGGAGCCATCACCAATGTAGAAACACAAGAATTGCAAGTACCCGCCACTTCGGTTTCTAATATGCTCGGTGCAAGGGTACCGGGTATCATTTCAGTGACTCGTAGCGGTGAGCCGGGAAATGACTTTTCTGAATTCTGGGTACGCGGTATCAGTACTTTCGGTGCCAGCCAGGGAGCACTTATCCTGATTGATGGTATCGAAGGAAATCTGAACGATCTTGATCCGGCTGATATTGAAAGTTTCTCTGTATTGAAAGATGCTTCGGCAACGGCGGTGTATGGTACGCGTGGTGCAAACGGTGTAGTTGTGGTGACTACCAAACGGGGAAAAGCAGGCAAATTGCAGATAAACTATAAGGGCAATATGACCTACTCTTATTCTCCGCGCATGCCCGAATATGCAGATGCTTTTCAGTATGCCACACTGGCAAATGAAGCCAGAGCCGTGAGAGGCAATAATGCTTTGTATACTCCTACCGAACTTCAACTGTTCAGAACAGGACTCGATCCCGACTTGTATCCTAATGTAAACTGGAGGGATGTCATTCTGAAAGATCATGTATGGAATACACAACACCACTTTAGTCTGTCGGGTGGAGGTGAGAATGCGCGCTACTACGTAAGTTTGGGCGTTCAGAGCAATGAAGCATTATTTAAGCAAGATAAAGACTCACCTTATAGTGCCAATGTAGATTATAACAAGTATAACTTCCGTGCCAATGTAGATGCCAATATTACCCGTACTACATTGCTCTCTCTTAATCTTGAGACTGTTTTTGTGAATCAAAATGCTCCCGGATTTGGTGATGATAATACTGCATTATGGACGGCACAGGCCAATCTGCCGGCTACAATGGTTCCGGTGCGTTATTCTAACGGTGAATTGCCTTCTTACGGAGTGAACGGTGACCAGATGTCACCCTATGTACAATTGAACTATACCGGCTACAAAGCCATCGAACGATACAGTGCCAAGTCAAACGTTACGTTAAAACAAGATTTAGGCATGTTGGTAAAAGGACTGTCGGTACAGGGATTATTCTCATTGGCAACCAACGGTAGCCATACAATATCGAATAAGATTACTCCCGACCTTTATTTTGCCAATCCCAAGGACGGACGTTATACTGACGGTACTTTGCGCACCCAACGGAAGGTGGAGAAGGTGGATTTGAAATCAGAACAGTTTTCTTCATCAGACCGCCAATATTATTTTGAATTACAAGGTAATTATGAGCGTGTATTCAATAAAGATCACCGTGTGACGGGATTGCTGCACTACTATTGCCAGGAAACCAAAAACAGTGGTTGGGGTAATGACGTGTTCTCGGTAGTACCCAAGCGCTATCAGGCTTATTCGGCCAGAGGTACTTATTCATTTAAAGATACCTATATGATAGAAGGTAATGTAGGCTATACGGGTTCGGAGAACTTCAATAAAGGGCAACGCTATGGCTTGTTCCCATCAATAGCTTTGGGATGGATTCCTTCGCAATATGAATTTTTTCAGAAAGCAGTGCCATTTATTAGTTACCTGAAGTTTCGCGGTTCTTACGGGCAGGTCGGTAATGACCGTCTGAAAGATGTGCGTTTTCCATATCTGACTATAGTAGGTGGCATTGGATCAGGCATTTGGGGCGGACCGGCAATTGGTGAAACTCAAGTCGGTTCTACTGATATGGAGTGGGAAACTACTACTAAACTCGACATTGGCATTGATGGAAAACTGTTTGATAATAAAGTTGACTTCACAGTGGACTTTTTCCGCAACAAGACTACCGGTGTCTTTCAAAAGCGTGAAAGCGTTCCCAATGAATCGGGCTTGAACTCCACTCTTCCCTACGCCAATATTGGTGCGATGACTTCCTGGGGATTTGATGGAAATGCTTCATTTACCCAATCCTTCACTAAGGATCTCAGCATTACCTTGCGTGGTAATTTTACATTGGCAAGAAACAAAGTAGATTACTGGGAACAGTCTAATGTGAACTATCCATATCAATCGTATAGTGGTTCTCCTTATGGTGTGCTTCGCGGATTGATATCCGAAGGGCTTTTCCGCGACGAGGCTGATATCACGAGTAGTGCCAAGCAGACTTTTATGGATAATGTAATGCCGGGTGACATCAAGTATAAGGACGTGAATGGGGATGGTGTGATTGACGATGATGATATTGTTCCTCTTTCATACTCCAATATTCCACAAATACAGTATGGACTTGCTTTTGAGGTGAGTTACAAGAATTTCCGTATCAATGCATTGTTTGAAGGTGTGAATGACGTACAATATTTTATGGGTGGAAATGGTTACTATCCGTTTGCAGGAGAATCGACCGGTAATGTACTCTCTATATTGACCAACCAGTCCAATCGTTGGACACCCTCTTGGTATTCGGGCGATCCTGCTACCGAAAATCCTAATGCGCGTTTCCCACGTCTGACTTATGGAGAGAATAAGAACAATAACCGTGCATCTACACACTGGCTGTCTGATGGTAGTTATGTACGTCTGAAGAATGTAGAACTCTCTTATCGTTTTCCTGAGAAATGGATGCGTAAAACAAAAGTATTTAACTCTGTAACACTTAGTTTGATTGGCGAAAACCTGCATGTATGGGATAAAGTGAAACTATGGGATCCGGCACAGGCTTCGGACAATGGTGCGGTATATCCATTGCAACGTAAATACACCGTTCAACTATTTGTAACATTCTAAAGAAGATAAAGATGAAAACATATATTAATAACATATATACGACACTGAGGATTCTGTGCATCGGTTTGTTTGGCATGACACTGTTTTCGTGCAGTAATTATCTGGATGTAGACGATTACTTTAAACAGACTACCCAGCTTGATTCCATATTTAAAAGAAAAGAACAGGTAAGACAGTATATAAATGGTGCCGCAAGTTATTTGCCCAACGAAGGCAATATGTGGACGGTTCCGTCAGTTCCTTTCCAGGGAGCATCCGATGAGAATTTTACCTCTTTCAGCGATGCCCGTCATGCAAGTATTAAGTTCCTGCTCGATGAGATTACTCCTTTCTATGAAGAAATGTTCTTTAATTATCCCCGGTATTATACCGGAATAAGAAAGGCAAGTATTGTCTTGAACCGTATCAATGAGGTAGAGGATATCTCCGATTTGGATAGAAGAGACTTCATGGGAAGATGTTATTTCCTGAGAGGCTACTATTACTTTCAGTTATTGTTGCAATATGGCCCTGTGCCCATTACACCCGATGAAGCATTTGAGGTTGATGCCAGCGTGGAGTCTATGTCATTGGAACGTGCCACCTACGATGAGTGTGTAGAGTATATCTGTCAGAATCTGGAAAAGGCAACGGAGTATTTGTATAGTACGAGACCTTCGGATGAAATACTGATACCTACACGGGGAGCGGCTTTGGCTACACTGTCGCGTGTACTGCTTTATGCAGCCAGTCCTTGGTTTAACGGGGGCAGTGGCGGCTATTATTCCGACTGGGTGCGCAAAAGTGACGGCGCCCACTTTATCAGCCAGACTAAAGATAATCAGAAGTGGGGAAAAGCGGCGATAGCAGCCAAGCGAGTGATGAATACTGAATTGTATCAGCTTTATACATCAAAAAGAAAATCGGATACAGGCCAGTTGTCCGAAGCGGCATTAAAAGCATATGCGGCTCGTCCTATATCACAGTTTGACCCCTTGGAGATAGATCCGTTCCGCTCTTATGCCGAGGTGTTTAATGGAGATATTCCCGCTGAGGTGAATGAAGAAATCATTTACTCATGCCGCCCCACGCAAACCGGTAAAGATACCCCTGCCGGAATAGCTATGCCCGCATTGATGGGTGGTATGAATGGATTGAACCTGACACAGGATGTAGTCGATGCTTTTTATATGGCAGATGGCAGTAGTTATTCTCTTCCCGAGAAGCATTGGGAAGCAATAGGTGCGGACAAGAAATTCTCGGGTTACACCTTAAAGGGAAATGCGGCAAAAATGTATGACAACCGTGAAATGCGTTTCTATGTATCTATCGGATTCAATCACTGCCTATGGCCGGGAACTTCGTATACAGGCAGTGATAACACGTTGCGAAACGTAGAAGTGCAATACTACGTAGATGGTAATGCAGGACCTCCTGCCAATTTTGCAGTAGACTATAATCACTCGGGCTATACTTGTAAGAAGTATGTTCATGTAGAAGATAATCTGAAAGGTTCTTTAAAACCGAAATCATTTCCTGTTTATCGTTATGCGGAGATTCTGCTAACCTATGCTGAGGCACTGAATGAACTCGACGGGACTTATACCGAAGGTGATATTACAGTAAACGGACGGGACGAAGACGAGATATTGGATGCCTTTAACCAAATTCGTTATCGGGCAGGATTACCGGGACTGACCTCACTACCTTCTCGCGAGGACATGCGTGAACTGATTAAACACGAACGTCGTTTGGAATTTGTATGCGAAGGAGGGCTTCGTTACCATGATATTCGCCGGTGGGGAGATGCCCAGTATGCTTATGGCAGACCTGTGCAAGGAATGAATATTAAAGCTAAAAAGAGTGAGCGTGAAGCGTTCCATACAATCACGACTCTGAATGATGACAAGGCTCGTAGATATTTTGATTATAAGAACTATTTCTGGCCTATACCCAAATCGTCAATGAATAAGAACCGCAAGTTAGTCCAGAATCCTGGATGGTAAACTTTGTAAATACGAAAAGATTATGAAAAAGAATAGACTGTACTTTATATTTTCACTGCTGTCAACGGTGCTGTTTGCTGCCTGCGAAGTTGTTGACCCGATGGACTCCGAACAGTATCAGAAGGATATATACATCATCGGAGCACACTCCAAAGTGGTCTCTTACAATGTCCTTTATGGAAACGAACAAGAGGCTTTCTTGTCGATATCGGCCAGTGGGACACAGAAGGTAGACCGGGATGTAGAGGTTACCTTGAAGCGTAACGATGAGATTATTGATTGGTATAATGGTAAATACATGCTCGATGCTCCGGTGAAGTATCAGCAATTGCCTCAGGAACTGATTAAGCTTCCTTCATGGTCGGTTACCCTTAAAACAGGAGAACTTTACACTCGCTTCCCGTTAAATCTGAATACGTTGGCGTTGCATTGTGATTCGTTGTACGCTGTAGGTTTTTCCATAGAGTCAACGTCCGAGTATCAAATATCAACCGACGGATCGGAATTGATGTTTACTTTGAAATTGACCAACCCGTATTCGGGAAGCTATCATTTGGATGCTTCCAAAACAGCCTTAAAGGAGAACCTTCTTCCTGATGGTACTATTGAATGGATAGAAACGGGATTGGCTATTCCTGTAAGCATTCAGCGTGCACTCACTGCCGTGTCTGAAAATATTGTTCGTTTCTTTCATGAAAAGAATAAAGAGACATTGGCGGAGTATAGCAATTCATGGGATCCGGGTAAGGATTATTTTGATGCAGTCAAGAAATACTGTGTTAATTTTGTCCGGGTAGGCGATAATAAATTCTCCGTTGAGGCTTGGGATAGCATACAAATAGTAGCAGGAGAGGCTACCTATGATGATGGTACATTTACTTTTTGGTATGATTATGCGGAGGGAGCAAACCGTAACCGTATACAGGGGACACTGAGAAAGGCATTTACTGATTAATAGGTTGTTTTAGGTTGCCAAGATAATGGCTTTCTTCCGAATAAGCAAATCCATCCATTTAGAATGGACGGATTTGTTTATTCGGAATGGAGCGTTTATATTTGTGAGTCAATATTTTAAAGACTGATTTTGTATTTGAACCTCAACGCTCCAGAATCTTTTCCATATACAGGTTGCATCTGTTGTATGCGGGATTCTTTGCCTCTACTTTCTGAAAACCGAGCTTGTAGTACAACCTGACGGAAGCTTCCAGCCTGGTATTGGCTTCCAGAAAGATATCGGTTATGCCATGTTCACGGGAATACTCCAATAGGGCGGTTCCCAGCAAGAAGCCGATTCCTCTTCCTTGCGCGGTGGGGGAAACCGCCATTTTGGCCAGTTCATGCCGTCCGGTTTCGGGGTGGTATACCAATGCGCAACATCCCACTACTTTTCCGTCATCCAGCGCAAGGAATATCTCCCCGCCTTTACGGATTATCTCTCCCTCGGGATCGCCTAATATTTTCAAGTCGGATTCTTCCAGGCAGAAAAACTTTTCAATCCATTCACGGTTCAAATGTATGAAATCGTCACGATACCTCCTGTCCCAGCGGGTGATTTTTACAGGGGGGTGAATTTTATCTGTTGCCATAAAATGTTCTTTGTCCTTGGCTGTTATTCGACAAGGTGTTTAATGGCGACAAAGTTACAACAGACGAATAAATTGCCCAATATACATGGGGATAAATAGAAAATAACACTGTATTAGCCCTCTTTTAAAGAATAATCTCCCGGTGATAAATACTTACACCTTTAGCATTTAGAATATTATTCCAAATAGTACCCGTACTGCGAATATTTCGCCTGTGCCTGCCATTCAAATTGAATTTTATATCTATATTTGCCGCGTTTTATAGAGAATTACAATAATATATAACGAAAGAAAGCAATGAAAAAACAGACCAAGGCAATTCATACCCGGTTCCAACGTCAGGATGCCTATGAGTCCTTGAGCATGCCGGTTTACCATACGGCAGCCTATGAGTTTGACGATGCCGACAGCATGTCAGATGCATTCTGCGGACGGACAGACTCTCCGGACTATTCACGGGTGATGAATCCTACGGTAACTTTTTTTGAGAACAAGGTGAAGTCCCTCACCGGCGCTGCGGAGGTCATAGCCCTTAGTTCCGGTATGGCTGCCATCAGCAATACCCTGTTCTCGGTAGCAGCGGCCGGAAAGAATATCGTTACCTCACGTCACTTGTTCGGCAATACTTATTCCCTTATTACCGGTACGCTGTCGCGCTTCGGTGTATCTCCCAGACTGTGCGACCTGACCGACATCCGATCCGTAGAGAGTGCCGTGGACGGGGATACCTGCTGCATCTATCTGGAAATCATCACCAATCCGCAAATGGAGGTGGCCGATTTGCAGGCACTTTCCAATATCGCCCGGAAAAAAGGCATCCCCCTCATAGCCGATACTACGCTCATCCCTTTTACGGAGTTCAGCTCACACAGTTTGGGCGTGGACATAGAGATTGTTTCCAGTACCAAATATTTATCCGGCGGTGCCACTTCCATCGGCGGATTGGTCATAGACTACGGGACCTGTCCCGGATTCGGCAAGCGCATGCGCACGGAGATGCTTCTTAACCTGGGCGCTTATATGACCCCTCATGTGGCCTACATGCAGACCATCGGCCTGGAGACGTTGAACGCGCGTTACCGGGTGCAATCCGCCAATGCTGCCATGCTTGCCGGGCGGCTTCGCGCTCTGCCTGCCATACGGTATGTGAACTATGTGGGGCTGGAGGATAATCCGTACCATGCGTTGGCACAAAGGCAATTCGGGCCTACGGCAGGGGCCATGATAACGATAGACCTCGAAAGCCGGAATGCGTGTATCAGCTTCATCAACAATCTGAAACTGATACGCCGCGCCACCAACCTGTTTGACAACAAGACGCTTGCCATTCATCCGGCAAGCACTATTTTCGGGCTGTTTACCGACGCACAGAGGCGGGACATGGATGTAAAGGATACGACTGTCCGCATTTCCGTCGGGCTGGAGGATACGGATGACCTGTTGGAAGACATCGTACAGGCACTGGGTGATCAATCATGTAAAAGTCATCATTAAAGGTAAAAGGCAAATTATGGAAAGATATGATTTTGATAAAATTGTGAACCGGCGGGGGACAGGTGCCCTGAAGGTGGACGCCCTGCAGGAACGTTACGGCAACCCCAACCTGCTGCCCCTATGGGTGGCCGACATGGATTTTGAAACGCCTTCATTCATCACCGGGGCGTTGCACCGGCGACTGGAGCATTCGCTGTTCGGATATACGGTGGAACCGGAAGAATATCGGCCGGCTATCGTCGGGTGGATTGCCTCCCACCACGGCTGGAAGGTGGAACCGGACTGGCTGGTCTACATACCTGGAATAATGAAGGGAATAGGACTGGCCGTCAATGTGTTTGTGAAAGAGGATGAGAAAATCATCATTCAGCCTCCCGTCTACCATCCCTTCCGCATAGTTCCCCAGGCAAATGGCCGCGAGGTGGTATATAACCCTTTGCATGAGAATGAGGACGGCTCCTACAGCATGGACTTTGAAAACCTGGAGGCAGTGGCCGACGAGAAATGCCGGATGCTGCTCCTCTCCAACCCGCATAATCCGGGCGGTGTCGTATGGGACAGGGAAACACTCGTCCGTCTGGCTGATTTCTGCCATCGCCGCCACATCCTTGTCATCTCTGACGAGATACATTGTGACATGGCGCTGTGGGGCAACAAGCACATTCCATTCGCCACGGTATCGGAAGAGGCTGCCTCGTGCAGCATTACTTTCGGAGCACCCTCCAAGACTTTCAACATCGCCGGCATCGTCAGTTCCTACGCTATTGTCCCGGACAGGGATATACGCAGCCGTTTCTTCGGCTGGCTGAAGGCAAACGAATTGGATGAGGCCCCGCTCTTCGCTCCCATAGCCACCATCGCGGCTTTCCGGGAGGGCGAGCCTTGGCGCAGAGAGATGCTCGGGTATGTAGAGGGCAACATCGATTTTGTAATGGATTATTGCAGAAAGCATCTGCCTGCTATCAGGCCGTTGCGTCCGCAGGCATCATTCCTGATATGGATGGACTGCCGCGGCTTGGGACTGGAACATGAGCAACTGGTGGATCTTTTTGTAAACAAGGCCAAGTTGGCATTGAATGACGGCAAGATGTTCGGCCCCGGTGGCGAGGGATTCATGCGGATGAACGTGGGCACTTCCAGAGCCGTGCTCCAACAGGCGATGGAACAGCTCCGACAGGCGGTGGAGACATTGTAAATGACCTCTTATATATATAAAAAACGATGGATGCTTCAGGAAAATTGGATCAGGTGGACATGCAGATACTCCGCACATTGCAGGAGAACGCCCGGCTGACAGTGAAGGAACTTGCCTCGAAAGTCAGCCTCTCGTCCACACCCGTATTCGAACGGCTCAAGAGGCTGGAGGGAAGCGGATATATCAGGAAGTACATGGCGGTGTTGGATGCGGAAAAGCTGAACCGGGGATTCGTGGTGTTCTGCAGCGTGAAGCTCCGCCGGATGAACCGGGACATCGCCGCCGAGTTCGCACGTATCGTACAGGATATCCCCGAGGTGACCGAGTGCTACAACATATCGGGTAGCTTTGACTATCTGCTGAAAATCCATGCCCCCGACATGAAGCATTACCAGGAATTTATCCTGAATGTATTGGGTACGATTGACAGCCTTGGCTCCATCGAAAGCATGTTCGTCATGGATGAAGTGAAGCAGGTCTACGGTATTCATATCTGATTTTCAGGCAGCCCCTGTCCATTCCTGCCTTGTCTTTCGCACTCCACCACATGATATAGTGTGCCGAACCGTGTTCTGCGGGACGGCACTTCATGTTTCTGCAATATCCTTCCGAATACGTTTACCCTCTTGGCAGACAGCGGGATGGCGCTGTACCGGCGCAGGCGGTTCAGTATTTCGGCAGACGACAGCCATTCTCCCTCCTCGTCATTTCCGGCAACGCGGAAATAGTGATGGAACAACTGTTCTTCGGGCGGCTTCTGTTCGAAATCATGGTTGTTTTCGGTCATAATCCGCTCGTCCGACTGGTCGAACCAGTAGCGTTCGCCGTGGTTCAGTTCGTACATGGCTTGGGCATAAAGCTGGTTGTAGTCTATCGGGCGGTTGGTGTCTATTGCTTCCGTCACTTCTATGCAGATGAACCGGCAACTGCCGCTGGGGTCGGTCAGCAAGTCCTTCTGGTTGCTGGTGGCGATGAACGAGGCGTACCGGCGCATCTCGAGCACGGCATTGGCATAGGGCTTTCGCATGTTGACTACCGGTTTCTGGAGGATATGCTTCAGGAATCCTTGCTGGGTGGCGCTTATCTGGTCGAATTCGTCGATGTTGATGAGCGCAAAGCGGTTGAGGCAGAGTTCGGCATCGCGCTTGCGCGAGAAATCGATGCTGTCTGTATAATAGGCACGCAGTTCGGGCGGGACGATGCTCCGGCAGAAGGTGCTTTTGCGTGTGCCTTGTGCGCCTACCAATAAGGGGGAGACGCTGTTGGCATATTTCTTATCGGTATTGCCGCGCCAGTGTGCCACCATGTTGAGAAACCATCGGTGGAACAGTTCGGCCCAGTACGGATTGTTGCAGGGCACTGCCCGGGCTAACGCCAGGATGCGGTCTTTTCCGTCCCAACGCGGAAGTTCGTACAGATAATCTTCCAGCGGGCTGAATACCGGGATGCGGTTGGAGTAGACATACCGGCTGATGTCCCTGTCCCATAAGGGAATGCCTTCGCTCTGTGCGTCGAGGGCAATGCTGTTCAGCGTGCGCTTGTCGATGGGGGAGAAGCGGAAACGGAACGAGTGGCGTTCACGGTATTCCACGTCACCCACTTGGGTGTTGTAGCGGAAATCGTAGCGGCGTTTCATGAACTCATCCGTCTGTATGGCGAGTTTCTGTTCTTTGCCGAGGCTGCTTTGGGTATTGAAGCCTTTCTCCTTTTGGTAAACACTTCTTACAATCTGTCGGATGACCGATTCCTTTTGCCGCAGATAATAATGGAAACGGGTGCGCTTTACGGTTTCTTCTTCGGGGATGCCCGAACGGAAACAGTTCTCGGCAAGGCGTACTGTAATGGAGTGCAGGCTATTGCCGGCTTCGGTTCCGGTCAGTTCGGCGAAGGTCTTCTGCAAAGCGGCTTCAAACAGCATGATAATGGCTTCTTCGGCTTCATATCCCGGCACGGCGCGTGTCAGGGGTGATTTTTCGTCTTGCAGGGCTTCCCGGTAGGTTGTTTCGTCGGGCATGGAGGCAGGCTGTGCAAGGTAGAATTGTATGGAGTCTGGGCGGTACATGGCTTCGGGGTCGAAGGAGAGGCGGGAGTACTGTTCCAGTTTGGGCTCTTTCAGCAGGATGTCGAAAGGCAGTTGGGGCTGGTAGCATTTCACGGCAAGCCGGTAGGCGTGAGGGTGGAATACTTCGGCTTCTTCCCGTTTGTCCGGCAGTGAGTTGTCCGGGCTGGTGAAGGTGGTCCAAATCTTTACAGTCCGTCCGCTGGAGCCGGTGAATACGAGTCTTGTCTGCGGCTGTTCCCAGGCGAGCCGCTTCACAAGGGCTATTTCAGACTTGCCGGAAAGGGGGCCTACGGTCAGTTCCACGATGCCGTTGTAGGTCTTCATCTGGCAGACGTCATCCGCTTTGCAGAATTCGGCGGCCGGGATTACTTTGGGCAACCGGTCTGCTTCATTGTTGCGCTTGTCGGGCAGGTGGTATCGCAATTGCTGGCGGAAAGTGGATACGGGCTGGGCTTTGGTTTCCGTTTTGATTTTCTGCAGGAAGGTGTCCAAGTGTGTCGTGCTCAGGGTCAGCTTTCCGTCTTTTTCTCTCTGTTGGGTAATTTTCATTTATATTGTTTGTTTCATCACATGCAGGCAAAAAGGTTTGCTTACAGTGTACTAAGATACGACAATTATGCTTCTTTTACAAGCGATTTCATGCTTGAACCAAATTATATATAATAAAACATTGATGACCAGGTGCTAACATGAGGTGTATTGACTATTTTATCATCTTCTGATATTCCTAAACCGACAAGTTCGTCTATGAAGTCACAGAACTTCATACTACCATTGCTATCTATGATTCATAGTTTGGTCATTGCTTACGGTAGTTGAGTCGTTTTATCTTTTCATTGAGTGCGGACATCTTCTCTATCAGTTCCTTAAATGAAGGTACTGGGCCATATATCATGTGCTCGCACATGAACTTGTAGTCCTCTTGCCACAGTCTGATGATATTCTCATTTGGAACGATGCAGAGCGTGTCTGTGTATAGCTCATCGTAGTTGAAACCTTTCAGACCGATGAACTTACGACGGTGCTCAAGGACAGCCCTGTAAAGTTCTTCGTTATGGATGGCGCGGTCGGCAATCTGCTGGTTGGAGTCCATCATCATTGCCAAATCATAGATATGGCGCGACATACGTTCCACCTTGATCACATCCTTACTGAATTCCTCGTGCAGGAGGAAAACCTTTTCGAGAAAGGTACGCTCGGGGATGACGGCGTTTACCTCGAAAGTATCCTCTGTAAATGGCGCATTGGGGAAATGGGTATCAATAGCAGTGTTGATGGCTTTCTTCTCTATAGGCTCCATCATAGACCTGCCGCTGATTTCTATCTTCACCGTGTTCTTGATATAGGGTGAAACGTCATGCAGACTATAGTAAGTCACAGTGATTACCTCAGGGTCGGTAGTCGTAATAGGAGTGATGACCACATCTACAGAAAAGGAATCCGTGCGAATACCCAGGCCCAGCAGTGCTTCCCTCACATCGTGCTGCATCTTTTCCCTTACGAAGGTGCAGGAAGCACGACGGAGTTTGTCGCTGATTTGCGTCTTTGACAATTCGCTGCTAAAGCCGAGAAACTCCCTGCTGAGGGCAATATCGACATCTTCGGAGAACCGGGCTATCAAGTTCCAGCACTTGCTGAGACTTGTTCCGCCCTTGAAAGCAATATGTTCTGCATAAGGCAGTGTGTGCAGGGCTTTCAGTACCTGTGTCACCCACCAGTCCTTTTCAATACTCGATGGTGGCAGTCCTGTCTTTAATGCTACGGTATTGATGGCTTGTCGCTGTCTGTCTTCCGGTATATCTATAAATTTCATCTTGCAATCAGTATTTTGCGCACCCATGCCGGTGCAAGTTTGATGTCATGGTTGAACTCGCCGTCACTCACAGTTCGTACATGTTCGATAAACATGTTCCTTCCTTCCTCGGTCATTTTCTCTTTGCTGATGGTACGCATGGCGGTGACCACCAGCATCATCAGTTCTGATTTATAGGCGAAGTTCTTCCCTGATGAGGAATGTTTGAAGAGGATACCATGTCCGTCACCTATCTTTATTCGTCGTGGTGCACCATTGGTCAGGAACACCACATTCATCGGGATTTGGGTGGACAGTCCCAGTCTGTTCAGAGCATATGCCCCTGTCGGAACTATCTTCGCTTTGTCGCGTTTGGCGATAGCCTGGGCGATGTCTTCTACCGAAGGGAAGACGATGCCAAGGCCATACTCCTTGTCTTCCTTAGGATAATAATAGATGCCATGAGCCAGACGTATCAGCACTCCGTCAGTGTATAACCGAAAGAACGTTGAGTTTATGGCAGAAGGGGTGCCGCAATCAGCATAGTCCTGCTGGAAGACTATCGAACCACGCCCCTTTCCTCTAAGTCTTCTTTCTATCTTTTTTTCAGTGCTTTGACCTACTACTTGCGACATAACTTTTGCAATAAATTTATGATATTTTTCGCTCTAATTTTTGTGTAAAGGTATAGAGATTTCCTCAAAACACCAAAGGTCTTATGGGAATATCATCTTTGGAACCACATTTCTTTCAGAATCAGTCTATCAATGCCACCATTTGCTTGCACGCCGGTTTCTGCTTGTAGGAACCATTGTTCCAACAAGCTGAAACAAAAGGTTTTCCATGCTGAAACCACTTGTATTACAAGGAAAAACAAATCGTTTGGCTCGTTGAAACTTTTTGTATCAAACGTTGAAACTTTTGGTATTTACCTTCGAAACTATTAGTTTCATTCTGGAAACCAAGCATATAGTATTGCTCTGTGGCAAATGGGACAAGTGACGGGTACCGCTTTTGCCATCGCTTTTGAGGGCGTGATAGATAGTTGTAAAAACTTTTATCTATCACGGGCATCTATCACGATTTAATACGTTTATAATCAGTGGAATATACCCCTTGCGTGATAGCGTGACAGATGTTTTTCAGAAATAAACTTTGCAGAGGGGATTTTCAGCCGTTGTAATTGTATTCTTCGCTGTATCTTTCGAATTTCGGTTCTTCGGCAATCCCGTTTTGCTTGAAAACCTGGTGAATATATGCTTGTGCCTTTGGAAACAAGCCTTGTTCCTGGCGATAAAAGCGGTAATAGGTGGTTTTGCCGAAGTATCCGATAAACTGGTTCCTCATTGGAGCTGCACATTTGTGGGGCACATTGTCCAGCAGATGCCGGATGCCCCATGCAACCCGGTATTTCTTGGATGTCCGGAAATAAGGGCAGCCGGCGGTATCGGCAGGGATGCAGTTCGGATTGATAATGTTTAAAGTAGGATATTGCGAGGTGCAATTCTCTGCAGCCAGATGGTGCAGGCATTCTTCTTTATGGGCGCACTGGTTGTTGAAGCAATGCGTAAAGCCATAAGGCACAGACTGGTAGTCGAATTTATTTTCCATATATTGTTTGTTTGTCTATGGTTAGGGTATGGGACACGGCCGTAAAGGTAAGGAATAAAGTTGTATTAGTTCCAAATATTCTGAATATGAATTATATTTGTGCCTCAATTTAGAGGTGTTTTATGTATTTAATAAAGGAAAAATGGAAAAGACTTGGAGATGGTTTGGCAAGAAGGACAAGATAACACTTGCCATGTTGCGACAAATAGGAGTGGAGGGTGTTGTGACCGCCTTGCATGATGTTCCCAATGGTGAAATATGGACTTTGGAAGCTATTGAGGACTTGAAGGGCTACATCGAATCTTTCGGGTTGCGTTGGTCTGTAGTAGAAAGCTTGCCGGTGTGCGAAGCGATCAAATATGCGGGGACTGAGCGTGACAGGCTGATAGAGAACTATAAGATAAGTCTGGCCAATCTCGGTAAAGCAGGCATCAGGACCGTCTGCTATAACTTTATGCCGGTGATTGACTGGATTCGCACGGATTTGCAGCATCCCTGGGAAGACGGGACTTCTTCCCTTTATTTCGACAGAATCCGTTTTGCCTACTTCGATCTGAAGATATTGGAACGGGAGAATGCGGAAGCCGATTATTCTTCGGAAGAGCTGGACAAGGTTGCGGAACTGGACAAAGTGATAACGGAAGCGGAAAAGGCGGAACTGGTGGATACGATTATCGTAAAGACACAAGGCTTCGTAAACGGCAATATTAAGGAAGGCGACAAGAATCCGGTAGCCATATTCAAACGTCTGCTGGCACTATACAAGGGAATAGATCGGGAGGCCCTGCGCGAGAACATGCGTTATTTCCTGTCTGCCATCATGCCGGTATGCGAGGAGTATGGGGTGAACATGTGCGTACATCCCGACGACCCTCCTTTCCAGGTATTGGGGTTGCCGCGCATTGTGACAGACGAGGCGGATATTGCCTGGTTCCTGAATGCGGTGGACAATCCTCATAACGGCCTGACCTTTTGTGCCGGTTCATTGAGTGCCGGCGAGCAGAATGATACCCGTGAACTGGCGAGGAAGTTTGCCAAGCGTACCCACTTTGTGCATCTGCGCAGCACGAAGGCTATGCCGGGCGGTAACTTTATCGAAAGCTCCCATCTGGAAGGAAGGGGACACCTCATTGATTTGATCCGTATCTTTGAGAAGGAGAACCCGGGATTGCCGATGCGTGTGGATCACGGCCGCATGATGCTGGGCGATGAGGACAAAGGGTATAACGCGGGCTATTCTTTCCATGGGCGTCTGCTGGCATTGGCACAAGTGGAGGGAATGATGGCTGTGGTAGATGACGAATTGTACGGAAAGTCTGCAGATTGACGTATTTGCAGACAAGAAAGGAGTATAATTCTCCCTTAAAGAAAGTGCAACTCGCTATATTTGTCATAATTCCTAATATATCTGATATATGAAAAATATAGTAAGTCTTTGTTCTTTCTTTTATAAAGGCTGCATTTTACTCATTTTGTTATGTTCGTTCCCTGCTTCATTCCGGGCGGCAACAAATATGGATTTGATTTCGTCCTTGCGGTTCAAGCAAATTTCTACCTTTGATGGATTACCTACGGATGAAGTTCAGAAGGTCTATCAAGATAGGGAAGGGTTCATCTGGTTGGCCACACGTTATGGGCTTTGTAAATATGATGGTTATCAAGTTACGGTATACAAGTCTAACTTGTATGCTCCGGGGTTGCTTACCAACAACAATGTTTATTGTCTGGTAGACGATACGGAAGGTTATTTGTGGATTGGAACGCAGGAGGGGCTGAATGTGCTTGATAAGAATACCGGAACGATACGGAAATACGTGGTTCCCGACATTCCGAGCAATGTGGTTTCGTGCCTATTGGTGACACGTGACAAGAAGGTGTGGATTGGCACGGATTATGGTCTGTGCCGTTATGTGCCTGAAGAGGATTCTATTCGGGTTTATGATGCAAGGCAGACGGGACAAGTACTTTCACGTACCTCCGTCAAGTCTTTGTATGAAGATGCTGACGGCGATGTATGGATAGGTTCTTGGGATGGCGGCCTTTTTCGTTATTCGCCGGTTGCAGACAAGTTCTTTGCTTATCCTAAGGTAAATGTGCACAACTCGGCACACGTTATTTATCAGGACTCCGACAAGAATATCTGGATAGGAGGATGGAATTGCGGTCTCTTCCTGTTGAAGAATCCCAAAGATATGGAGAAAGTGTCTTATGTGGAATATTCACATCGGGCAGGTGATGACTTCAGTTTGTCAGATGATATAGTGTATGACATTGTGGAAGATAGGCATACGCATACGTTGTGGGTGGGCACTCGTTCGGGTCTGAGTGTCATGGATTTAGAGAATCCCGGACATTTTCTTAACTACAAGTCCAGTTGTTCTATGTATAGTATACCTTGCGACGAGATAAACTCTCTGCTATGCGACCATTTTGGCAATATCTGGCTTGGCTCCATTGGCGGCGGCGTGCTGACAGTGAACACCAAAACGTCTCCTTTTGCATCGCACTCACTGGATTTGGCCGAAGAAGACGTACCTACCACTGCCGTACGTGCCCTTTTTGCCGATTCGGAGAAGAATCTCTGGCTTGGTATCGGAAGCTACGGATTGGCACGTAAGGATTATCTTACGGAGAAACTCTCCTTTTTCTCCCGCATACCCGAATTCTCGGATATTTCCCGCGTTCCCACCATTAATGATATTATTCAGCGCAAGAATGGTGAATTGTGGTTTGGAACCTACGATGGTGGCATCATGATTTATAAGAAAGGAGAGAAAGTGAAAGTGCTGACAGAGCTGAATACTCCCTATCTTTATTCCAGTTGCGTTTCAGCCCTCTATGAGGACAATCGTGGGAATCTTTGGGCAGGATGCCGCGGCAGTATGGGCGTAAGTCTGGACGATGGCGGTTTCCATAGATTCAACACATTGCCTTTTGAAGATGGAACTACGGTAAGCTGGTATCATGTGAGGGATATTGTGGAAGATGCTGACGGAAGTATGTGGGTAGCCACAGGAAACTGTGGAATTGTGCATGTCTGCGGAGACATCTCGCGTCCGGAAACCCTGAAATTCCATAATTATAGTCATCACAATCGGAGGCTGGCAGTGAATTCGGCATTATGTCTGTTCCTGGACAGCACGGGCAGGCTGTGGGTCGGAACGGAAGGGGGAGGACTGTATCTGTATGATCGGAGAAAAGGAACTTTTTCCGGAAAGAACCGTCCATACAGCATACCGGGCGATATGGTGTCTTCCATTGAAGAAGACCGTCAGGGCAATCTGTGGCTGGGAACCAATGCCGGCTTGGTTCGGCTCCATGTTCCGGAGGATGGGACACTGCCTGCCGTCTGTGTCTACACTACTGCCGACGGGCTTCAGGATAATTTCTTCATAGCTCATTCCTCGTGTAGCCGCGACGGGAAATTGTTTTTCGGAGGAAATAAGGGGTATAACAGTTTTTTGCCTTCTACGCTGGAGGAGAGCAAAAAAGAGGTGCCTTTCTGGGTGACGGACATCAAGATATTCAACCGCTCGTTTGCAACGCTTGATTCGTGTGTCCGCAATCGTATATCGCCCGTTATCCCTTTGTTTACACGGAAGATAGAGTTGCCTTACAAATACAACAATTTCAGCATTGAGTTTGCAGCCCTTACTTTCAGAAACCCTGAACTGAATCGTTATGCCTATCAGCTTGTGGGGTTCGATAAGGATTGGCAGTATACTGATGCCAATCGCCGCTTTGCCTATTACAACAACCTGAAGAGTGCTACCTATACATTCCGACTGAAGGCGTCCAATGAAAATGGAATCTGGAGTGGGGAGATACGCGAACTGGAAGTGGTGGTGCTGCCTCCTTTCTGGGGAACTTGGTGGGCTTACCTTATTTATATATGTATGGCAGTTGCTGTGGCCTTTTTCTTATTCCGGACCGCAAGAAACCGGATGAGGCTGCGCAATGAACTGCACTTGCATGAAATGGAGAAGTCGAAAGCCGAAGAATTGAATCATGCCAAACTGCAGTTCTTCACCAATATCACGCATGAGCTGTTGACTCCGCTTACCATTATTTCGGCCACTGTGGACGAACTGAAGATGCGAGCACTCGGCCATGATGACCTTTATGCGGTGATGTCCGGCAATATCCGTCGCCTGATTCGCCTGCTTCAACAGATTCTTGAGTTTCGCAAGGCAGAGACGGGTAATCTGAAACTACGGGTCTCTCTTGGTGACTTGGCGGCTTTTGTGAAGAATGAGGCGGAATCTTTCAAACCGCTGGTTAAGAGGAGAAAGATTCACTTCTCCGTGATCTGTGACCCGGAGTCGATTGTGGGTTATTTCGATACGGACAAGATTGACAAGATTCTGTATAATCTGCTGTCCAATGCCGCCAAATACGACAAGGAGGGTGGCTATATCCAGGTGACTCTTTCTTATGCATCAGGGAACAGGGACCTGGTGCAGTTGTGTGTCAAGGACAATGGAAGTGGCATATCGAAGGAAAAGCAAAAGATATTGTTCAGACGTTTCTATGAGGGGGACTATCGCAAATACAATACTATCGGGACGGGTATCGGACTTTCTCTGACCAAAGATTTGGTAGAACTGCACGGAGGGGATATCCGTGTGGAGAGCGATGAAAATAAGGGAGCTGAATTCATCGTGACCCTGCCCATCGACCGTTCCTATTTCAGTGAGGGACAGATTGATGAAGAAGAGGCGCTGCCGGTGCAGAATATCGTGACTTATGAAGAGGAAGTGTTGACCGGTGCAGCCGTGAACAATGCTCAGACCGCTGCCACCAAAGCCCATACCATTTTGGTGGTGGAGGATAATGAGGAATTGCTCGAGCTGATGACACGTCTGTTGCGGCGGGACTATAATGTGCTGACTGCCGGAAATGGTAAGGAGGCAGTCACGATTATGGAGAATGAGGACGTGGGTCTGATTGTAACCGATGTGATGATGCCGGTGATGGATGGCATCGAGCTCTGCAAACATGTGAAGAACAATTTGGAAATCAGCCATATTCCCGTCATTCTGCTTACGGCCAAAAACAAGGAAGAAGACCGTGCCGAAGCCTATGAGGGTGGAGCGGACGCTTTTATTAGCAAGCCCTTCAACCTGGCTGTACTGCATGCCCGTATCCGCAACCTGCTGAAGTCGAAGGAACGTACGGCAAAGGACTTCAAGAACCAGTTGGTCTTTGAAGCAAAGGATCTGAACTACACCAGTCTGGACGAACAGTTCATCCAGCGTGCCATCGAGTGTGTGAATCGGCATTTGGAGGATTGTGAGTTCGACCAAACTCAATTTGTAGAAGAGATGGGAACCAGCAAGTCCACCCTTTACAAAAAGCTGAAGTCACTTACCGGACTGAATACGTCGGCTTTTATTCGCAACATCCGTTTGAAAGCAGCTTGTAGTATCATGGAAGAGAAGGACAGTACAATCCGTATCTCGGAGTTGGCTTATCTTGTTGGCTATAACGATCCTAAATATTTCAGTGCCTGCTTCAAAAAAGAATTTGGCATGTTACCGTCGGAGTATATGGAACGGTTTATTCAAAAACAATAGAAGTCTTTTAAAACTTACTGCTTTCTACTCGTTGATAGTGGCAGGTTATCTGTATATGCTTGAGTATGCCGTAAAAGGTAGAATTATGCGTCATTAGTGTTTGTGAACCATAATTCTACCTTTTAAAACCTATTTTAGACTTGTCCCACCTCTCATTATTCTACTTTTGCCCTCGAATCACAAAAAGTGATAATATAAGAAATTAAATGTTTAATCTTAAATTTTTGCTAATGGAAAAACAGAAAACTTCCAAAGAGAGCAAGTGCAGAATGAAAGGTCGGTTGCTTTTTGCAGTGGTCTTGCTTCTTTTGTTCTTGTCGGTGCCTTTGAAGGGGTACAGTGAGGAAAAGGCTCTTCCGGACGTTGTTCAGCAGAACACCGTGACAGTGACAGGTACGGTGAAGGATGCCAATGGCGAGCCGATTATCGGCGCAAATGTAATGGTGATAGGTTCTGCTACCGGAGTAATTACCGATTTGGATGGTAAGTTTATGCTAGATGTCCCTATAGGGAGTAAGTTACAAATCAGTTTTATAGGTTATAAGGAACAAGTGGTTCCAATTAAAAAAGGTATTGGTCTAAATATAGTATTAGAGGAAGATGCCCAGATGCTGGGCGAGGTTCAAGTTGTAGCTTACGGTGTGCAGAAGAAGGTATCCGTGACGGGCGCTATTTCTTCTATGAAGGGAGATGATTTGTTGAAGACCCCTGCAGGATCTATCTCCAATATTCTTTCCGGTCAGGTGACTGGTATTTCTTCCGTTCAGTATTCGGGCGAGCCGGGTGCGGATGCTGCAGATCTTTATGTGCGTGGTGTTGCTACTTGGGGAAATGCAGCCCCGTTGATTCAGGTGGACGGGGTGGAACGTGACATGTCGCAGATTGACCCGAATGAAATAGAAAGCGTTACAGTATTGAAGGACGCTTCGGCAACGGCAGTATTCGGTGTGCGCGGTGCCAATGGTGTGGTCATCATCACAACGAAGAAGGGAAAAGCAGGCAAACCGACTATCTCCTACAATGGAAGTTTCACAGTAGGTTTGGTAAACAATACCCCCGAAATGATGAATGGATATGAATTCGTCAAGCTCCAACAAGAAATCATGGGTACAGAAGATTTCACCAACATGTATCTGAAAGACGGGCTTACATTGGAAGATTACCGTAATTTCAAATCCTACGATTGGCAGAAAGAAATCTATCGTACCGCTTTAAGCCACAACCACCACGTACTCCTGAATGGCAATGCTGGAGATTTGAAATATTCCACATCAGTCTCTTACAACAACCAGCAGGGTGTTATTATCAATTCAGACCTGAGCAGATACCAGGCACGTGTCAATTTGAGCCAACAATTCAATAAAAGACTGAAGGTAGACGCTAACGCAAACTTTGCCAGCACAGTGCAAAACGGTCCCAATCCCTCTACCAATACTTCATCCATGTCTACAGCCTTCATGTACAGTGTATGGGCATATCGTCCCGTATCACCCTCAGGAGCCGATTTAATGGAGGAGATCTATGACACAGACATTGATATGGCGGAGGATTATCGTTTTAATCCCGTATTGTCAGCAAAAAACGAATACCGGAAAAATACCACTAATACATTGCAGGCAAACCTCAGTGCAGAGTATGAAATCATTAAAAACTTAAAGTTCAAGGTTTCGGCAGGCTATTCAAGCCGCGACCTCAAGAAAGAAGAATTCAACGGTCCCAATACCCGTACGGGAAACTCCCATCCCTCCAATACGCAAAGTAAAGGCATCAATGCCAAATTGTATCAATATGAATTCAGAAGCTATCTAAACGAGAACACCTTGACCTATCAGTTCAATAAGAACCGTCACAGCATGAACGCATTGGCAGGTTTGAGTTTACAAAAGAACAGTGACTACGCCCATTCTGTGGCAACCGAACACATCAGTAATGAATCTTTTGGAATGGCAGGCCTGGACAAAGGAACTAACCAGACAATCGAAAGCAATCAGGGAGAAAACAAGATGATGTCCTATTTTGGCCGTATCAATTACAATTTTGACTCAAGATACTACATCACTGCTTCCATGCGTGCTGACGGTTCTTCCAAATTCCCGAAAAACAACCGTTGGGGATATTTCCCTTCCGGATCCGTAGCATGGGCGTTTGGTCGTGAAGCCTTTATTTCGGAAAACGCCTCTTGGCTATCCAACGGAAAATTACGTATCAGCTACGGCCAGACCGGTAATAATCGTGTAGGCGACTTTGACTATATGGCTAAACTGATAACCAGCGATGATGTCTACAAATATCCATGGAACAGTTCCTTTACCCCTGGTTTCCATATTTCTAATAAGGCCAACTCACAACTCAAATGGGAAACAACCGAACAGTTCGACTTCGGTTTGGATTTAGGCTTCCTCAACGGACGCATCAATCTGACTGCC
>CAJJYX010000022.1 GCA_905197435.1 uncultured Bacteroides sp. | reverse complement strand
TTACTGACGGTTGGCCGACTCCTTTACGGGTAAAGTTTGAATAATAACTTCTCAATATCGAAATAGTTTCAAATGAAACCACTACCTTTGTACCGTATTTACCAATATCAAAAGTTATGACTTATCATCATTTGTCTGTTCTGGTGCATCGCCAGGCAGAGAAGTATGGAGACAAGATAGCCCTGAAATACAGGGACTATGAAACCGCGCAATGGATACCCATCTCCTGGAAAGAGTTCTCACAGACAGTACGTCTGGCTGCCAATGCAATGGTGGCTTTGGGAGTGGAACCGCAAGAGAACATCGGTGTCTTCTCGCAGAACAAACCCGAATGTCTCTTTACTGATTTCGGTGCGTTTGCCAATAGGGCGGTAACCATACCCTTGTATGCCACCAGCTCGCCGGCTCAGGCACAGTATATCATCAACGATGCACAGATACGCTATCTGTTCGTGGGCGAGCAGTTCCAGTACGATGCCGCTTTCAGTGTGTTCGGCTTTTGTCAGTCCCTGCAGCAACTCATTATCTTTGACCGTGCTGTGGTGAAAGATCCCCGTGACATGACTTCCATCTATTTCGATGAATTTATGGCAATGGGTGAGGGACTGCCGCACAATGCCATTGTAGAGGAACGTACGTCGGCCGCTTCGGATGACGACCTTGCCAATATCCTTTATACCTCCGGCACTACCGGTGAACCGAAGGGTGTCATGCTCCATCATTTCAACTATCGGGAAGCTTTCCGCATCCACGACATACGCTTGCCTTTCATGACAGACCGGGATGTTTCCATGAACTTCCTTCCTTTGACGCATGTGTTTGAAAAGGCATGGACCTACCTCTGTATCTATCGGGGTGTGCAGGTTTGCATCAATCTTCGTCCGCAGGATATCCAGACTACTATCAAAGAGATACGCCCCACGCTGATGTGCAGTGTACCCCGTTTTTGGGAGAAAGTCTACGCCGGTGTGCAAGAGAAGATTGCCCAGGAAACGGGTTTGCGTAAGGCGATGATGCTGGATGCCATCAAGGTGGGCAGGGCGCACAACATTGATTATCTGCGTCAGGGAAAGACACCCCCGATGATGCTTCATCTGAAATACAAGTTCTACGAAAAGACCATTTATGCCTTGTTGAAGAAGACGATAGGCATTGAGAACGGTAATTTCTTCCCTACGGCAGGTGCTGCTGTGCCCGATGAAATCTGCGAGTTTGTGCATTCTGTAGGTATAAACATGGTGGTGGGCTATGGTCTGACGGAATCTACGGCTACCGTTTCCTGCTTCCTCAACGAAGGCTATGAGATTGGTTCCGTAGGTACAGTGATGCCTGATGTGGAGGTGAAGATTGGCGAGAACAACGAGATACTTCTTCGTGGTAAGACTATCACTACCGGCTACTACAAGAAACCGGAGGCAACGGCTGCTGCCATCGACCGTGACGGTTGGTTCCACACGGGTGATGCCGGTTATTTGAAGGATAGCCATCTGTATCTGACGGAGCGTATCAAAGACTTGTTCAAGACTTCCAACGGAAAATACATTTCACCGCAGGCATTGGAAACGAAGCTGGCTATTGACCGTTACATTGACCAGATTGCTGTCATTGCCGATGAGCGTAAGTTTGTTTCCGCTTTGATAGTTCCCGTTTATGGCTTTGTGAAGGATTATGCCAAGGAGAAAGGCATTGCATACAACAATATGGATGAGTTACTGCAACATTCCAAGATACAAGCGTTGTTCCGTGCCCGTATCGATACCTTGCAGCAACAGTTCGCCCATTACGAGCAAGTGAAGCGCTTCACGCTCCTGACCGAACCGTTCAGCATGGAGCGTGGCGAGCTGACGAACACGCTGAAGCTGAAACGCTCTGTAGTGGCAAAGAACTACAAGGGGCTGATTGACAAGATGTACGAGGAATAAAACTTTGTTTTTTTGTTTATAACCGTCCGACCTGGGGTGAATCTTTTTCATTCCGGGCCGGACGGTCTGTTTTTTATCTCCTTCTTCTGAACAGAAAGAAACTACCCCCTGCACTGCGAGAAACTAATCATCTGTACACTGCTGACTGGCAGTTTTTATGCTTCTTATTATTCTTACAACAGCTGTTGTAAGAAAAGAACACAGCTGTTATAAGAAAAGAACACAGCTGTTGTAAGAAACTAACATGACTGTGATAAGAATAATGAGATGCGAGAAAATAGTTAGTTTGTCGCAGTGGAGAGGTTAATTTGTTGCGGTGCCGGGGGAGAGTTCTCTTGTAGATAATGAAAGCCTCACTCTTAGGCGAGGGAGAGAAGGGTGATGCCGTAATCTGCTTAAAACCATGCAATAAAGCACCGGTTCTGCCAGCAGCTTTTCTTCATTAACTTTTATTAGCAAACAAATCTTCCTTTTCCGATAGGGTTGTGGTTGTGCCCCCGGTTTTATATACGAGAGCTTAAAAGAAATCTGCAGAATAAAGACATTTGGATAAGCTTAAATATTAACCGTAACATACTAATAGCCTATGAAGCATACAAAGAAGAAGAAATGAGAGGAACAGCCAATCAGACTGGCCGATCGGGATAACAGATTTCCGAGAATCTGTTTATTAACTTAACACATATTTAATCTAATATTTATTTTCCGAAAAACAGCTTATGAAAAAAAGAATTATGCTGACCTTGGTTTGCCTGCTGGCAGCCATCGGTTGGGTAGCAGCCCAAAATTCCCCCATTACCGGTATCGTTATTTCAGCTGAGGACAATGAACCGATTATCGGAGCTTCCGTATTGGTAAAAGGAAGCACTACCGGAGCCGTAACGGATTTAGACGGCAAATTCACTATTACAGATGCGCCCGCAGGTGCGAAAATCCTGCAAGTGTCTTTCGTAGGTATGATAACACAAGAAGTTCCCATCACTCCGGGGACGATAAGAGTCACATTAAAGAATGATGCCAAGCTGCTGGATGAAGTGGTGGTAACGGCATTGGGTATCGCAAAGAAAGAAAAATCACTGACTTACTCTACTCAGGTAGTAAACGGTGATGAATTGGCACGCGTGAAAGACCCCAATATGATGAACGCATTGGCCGGTAAGACGGCAGGTGTGCAGATTAATAAGAGTTCTTCCGGTTTGGGAGGTTCTTCTAAAGTGATTATTCGTGGTAACCGTTCTGTAAGCGGAAGTAACCAGCCGTTGTATGTGATAGACGGTGTACCGTTCGGTTCATCTACCAACGAAAATACCTCAACTACTATCGGCGGAGACAACGACAGTGGTAACTACGACCGTGGCGACGGTATTTCCAATCTGAATCCCGATGATATTGAGAGCATGAACATATTGAAAGGCCCTGCCGCAGCTGCACTTTACGGTAGTTCGGCTGCCAATGGTGTGGTGATTATTACCACTAAGAAGGGCAAGGAAGGACGCGCCAGTATCAGTTTCAATACCAGCACCACTTTCGATATAGCTGCATACGGTATTCCCGAATTCCAGAATCACTATACGGGTGTGTCAACCAGTTGGGGCAGTGATATCAAAGGTAGTCCCGACTATACAGACGATTTCTTCAAAACAGGTGTCACTACTATCAACTCGCTCTCGTTGAGCATGGGTTCGCAAGCTATGCAAACTTACTTTTCCTATGCTAATACTTACGGCAAGGGCGTGGTGGAAGGTAATAGCTTGGTGAAGCATAATTTCAATTTTCGCGAAACTGCCAACTTCCTCAATAACAAACTGACTGTTGATGCCAATATCAATGCGATGTATCAAAGGGGGAACAACCGTACTACTTCGGGAGGTTATTACATGAATCCTTTGGTAGGTCTTTATCACTTCCCGCGTGGTGGTGTTGAAGGTGGAAAGGACTTTAACTACTACAAAGATAATTATCAGATTCTTAATGCCGGTCGTAACATAATGGACCAGAACTGGTATAAATCTCAAGGTACTGATATGGAGCAGAATCCCTATTGGTTGATTAATAAGGTTCCGAATGAGGATACCCGTTATCGTACATTGTTGAATCTGAGTGTGAAGTATAAGTTCAATGACCTGTTCAGTATACAGGCTCGTGGTAGTGCCGACTATGTTGTAGACAAGAACAATACACGTATGTATGCAGGTACCAGCCCGGTGTTGTGTGGTATGAATCCGGCTGGAACAGGAACTAACGGTCGTTACATCTACGGTGAATCAAGTAGCCTTTCTTCTTATGGGGATGTTTTGTTTACTTATCAACAGCAATTCACTAACTTCAGTGTCAATGCTTCGGTAGGTGCCAGCATCAACGATTATACAGGAAACGGTACAGGTTTCGATTCCTATCCGGGTATACTCTCTGTGCCCAACGTATTCACTATGCAGAACTGCTCCTTGAACAAGGGCTCATTGACCGATTGGAAAACCCATACTCAAAGCCAGAGTGTGTTCTTCACCGGTCAGGTAGGCTTCAAAGATCAGATTTATTTGGACGTGACAGCACGTAACGACTGGACTTCAACATTGGCATTTACCAAATACAAAAACAAAGGCTTTTTCTATCCGTCAGTAGGTGTGACATGGTTGCTGAACGAAACATTGAAATTACCTTCTTGGATTGATTTAGGTAAGATTCGCGGTGCATGGTCGAAGGTGGGTAACGGTTTGAATACTTATACTTCAAATCCTCTCAACTCCATTACAAAGAGTGGTAGCATCAATTTCAACAGTACAGCTCCGTTTGCAGAACTGAAACCGGAAATGACTACTTCCATTGAGTTTGGTACTGAGTGGCGCTTTTTCAATAGCCGCTTGGAGTTCGACTTCACTTATTATAAGACTAATACAAAGAATCAACTCTTTACGTTGGATGCTCCGTCAGGTTCACAATACGCCCGATATTACATCAATGCCGGTGATATTCAGAATACCGGTGTCGAAGTTATGTTGAATGGAACTCCTGTCATGACTAAGGATTTCCGCTGGAAAACCGGTGTTAACTTTGCAACCAATAAGAACGAAGCAAAGGCACTGGCTGGGGATGACTTTGGTTATTTTACATTTAGCGGTGGCGAAAGTAACAATGTATGGAGTCGTTTAGAAGTAGGTGGTTCGTTTGGTGACATTTACGGTACTACTTTTGTACGTGACGAAAAAGGCAATATTCAGTATGAACCTGCAAAAGAAGGACAAAAAGATAGTGATAGACTTCCATTGGTGGACAAGACAAATCCGGTGAAACTGGGTAATTCTACTCCTGATTTTAACTTGGGGTGGAGCAATACAATCACGTGGAAGGACTTCTCTCTTTACTTCTTGATTGATGGACGTTTTGGAGGTGAAGTGATGTCTTTGACGGAAGCCGACCTCGATCAGCAGGGAGTAAGCAAGGCAACGGGTGATGCTCGTGACCGTGGTTACGTGATGCTGGAAGGCCGTCAAATTACAGATGTGGAAGGCTTCTATAATCAGGTTGGTGGCCGTGCGGGTGTGACCGAGCATTATATGTACAGTGCTACCAACATACGTTTGCGCGAACTTTCCATTGGCTATAGTCTGCCTCAGGCTTGGTTGGCAAAGACTGGTGTCATTAAGAACGCACAGGTTTCACTTGTAGGCCGCAACCTGTTCTTCTTCAAGAACAATGCTCCATATGATCCTGATGGCATGCTTTCTACCAGCAACCGTCTGCAAGGAGTTGATGTGTTTGGTATGCCTACCAACCGTTCGATTGGGTTCAACTTGAAAGTTAATTTTTAAACAGTAGATATGATTATGAAAAATATATTTAGACTTACAGCTGTAGCGCTGCTGGCAGCTACCTTATTCTCGGCATGTACGGGAGCGTTCGAGGATATGAACACTAATCCGAAGGGAGTGAGCGATGAAGAACTAAAACAAGATAACAACTACATTGGTATGCACTTCATTCCCATGATGCAGTCTATCTATTATAATAAAAATGCAGGTGTCAATGTATGGGAATATCAGCTTATTCAAAATTTGAATGCCGATTTGTGGTCAGGCTATATCAGTACGGCTACTGCATTTGCCGGCAATGTAAGTAATGTGACCTATGCCATGAATGCAGGATGGAATGACAACTGTTGGGATTATGCTTATAGAAACGTAATGGTGGAAAGCTTGAAAATCACCAACAAGTGCAAAGACGATATGGAGACGTATGCCCATTTCGAGGCTATCAATACCATCTGCCGCGTAATAGCTATGTCGCGTCTTGCCGACCAATACGGATGTATTATCTATTCTCACTATGGCGAATCGGCTACTGGTGGTGAGTATGATTCAGGACAGGATGCTTATAAAAAATTCTTTGAAGAATTGAAAGAAGCTGCAGACGTGCTGCGTACTGCTAAAGAAAAGGATGTGGCTTCGTTTATGATGTTTGATTATGCCTATGGAGGTAACTTGAACAAATGGGCGCAGTTGTGTAACACCATTCGTTTGCGTTTGGCCATGCGTATTGTGAAGTATGATGCTGCTTGGGCAAAAAGTGAGGCGGAAGCTGCCATGAACGATAGTAATGGATTGATTGAAACCAATGATGCTAATTTCGGCATTGCAGGAAACGGTTATGTCAATCCGCTTTACGGTATTGCATTCAACTATGGAGATGGTGTTTTAGGCGCTAATATTCCTTCTATCTTGTCTGGTATGGGCGATGCGCGTCTTGATAAGTATGCTACACAGAACAGCAAGAGTGAATATTTTGGTATTCGTCTTGGTATTAAAGGACTGGAAGAAGAAGGGTTTTCGGATGCCTATAAGGCGATTGTAAGTCGACCCAACTTGACAGAAACCTCTCCTGCTATTTTGGCAACTGCTGCCGAAACCATTTTGTTGGAAGCCGAAGCTGCTTTGCGTGGTTGGGATGTAAATGGTAAGGGCACCGCTCAGAGCTTGTATGAAAAGGGTATACGGACATCGTTCGAACAATGGGGAGCCGCTGTGGGCGATTATTTAAGCAGTACGACTACTGCTGCAGCGTATGTAGACCCCGTTATTCCCGCTGCCAGCATTGAAGGCCAGAGCAAGGTGACTGCTAAATGGGACGAGTCTTTGAGTAACGAGGAAAAATTTGCTAAGATTGCCACACAACGCTGGATTGCTATTTATCCTGAAGGTATGAATGGCTGGGCTGAGATACGTCGCACTGGTTATCCCAAATTATTCCCGGTAATGGTGAACTACAGTCAAGGTGAGATTGATACAGATCTTGGCCCACGCCGTTTACCCTTCACCATCAATGAAAAAGGCAATAATCCTACCGGTTATGCCAAAGCCGTCGAAATGTTGGGCGGACCGGACAATGGCGGTACTCGCATCTTCTGGGATGTAGATAAACCGAACTTCTAATCCGCATTATTATCATAGAGATTAAGTGATGAGGACTTTTTGAAGCATGTTTTTTTAAGGGGAAGTATGAAAAACATATTTCATATTTCCCTTTATGTATTTTTTGTTTAATATAATAATTGATTATTATGAATTCAAAATATCTCGTGAATGGCTTGTTTATATTATGCTATTCTATGTTTTTAATGTTTATGAGCGCTTGTTATAATGAGTTGGAAACTGTTGACTTTGAAGAACAAGAAGAACAGCAAAGCGTTTCAATAGAAGATGGTATGTGTATAATCCAATCACTTGGATTCGATACTTTAGATGTGGTAGAGTTGAAGTCAGGTTATCTTATTCAAGGTGATATATACCTTGAAAAAAGTAAACTTGTCACTTATAGTCAACCACAAACAAGGCAGGCTTATCATACTACCGGTTTAATTGGTCACCCCAAACAAAGAGCAATTACCGTTGGTGTTGATAGCTCGATACCTGCATCAGGTGTGGATGATTGGCGAGATGAAATACAGGAAGCCATCAATCTGTGGAATCCTCTTAGTAACCTTAAAATGACTTATACTACAGCTGCCAATCCGGATATACTCATCCGTAGTGATGCTAGCGCTCCTTTACCGAACAATACTATTGCGGCAGGCTCTTGGCCTATGAATGGAAAACCAGGTTCCTCTATTTGGATAAATTTGGATTATGATTATAACAAAACCATTCCAAGACTTCAGAAGATATATAATATGGTACATGAGTTGGGACATTGCTTCGGACTAAGGCATACAAATTGGAAATCATTGGGTGAATCTGTGGCCAATGGTATTACTGGAACTTTTGATTCAGATCCCTATTCTGTGATGAATGGAGGAACTGCCGAATATCAATGGTCTGGGTTTAGTGAGGGAGATAAATCAGCGATAAGTTATTTGTATCCTCGATTTTTTGAAGGAGATTTTGTTAATTACCCAACAGAGGTAAAGCGCTTTGGAGTTGACGTGTATATGGTACGTGTTGTCGGCAATCACCCTATTCTGAAATATGAATGGGGGACTACAGGCATGTTTTTGCTTGCTTCCGAAGGAGATGCTGCTAAAGTTATTTTTGGTAGTCCTGTAACTTCTGAACTTAGGGCATATGTTACTACTGTATATGGAGAAACTTATTGTATTAGTAGAGAGTATGCCACTCAAACAACTATTCAAAGACTTGTTGAAAATTGAGATTAGGCATAGTTCCTCATATATTTGTACTAATTTTCTTCTCCTTTATGCTTTAATCACCTTATAACTTAATAATTATAATATGATGAAGAATGTAATAAAACTTATCTTTTTGCTTTTTGATTTAGTTATCGGTTGCTGCGTTTTGCTTCATGCCCAGGTAGATGAAAAGTTGAAAGCCGACATCGTCAGCACGGGCTACGTGCACAGTCCGTTACCGCTCGACGAGACAAAGGCTTTCGAAACATTCGGCTTGAAAAAGAAAGTGTTGGAAACCGTGATGCTGTGTGATATGGAGGATTTCTCCAAATGGTCGCATAAGGGCATCGGTAAGATTGGTTTGACTGACGAACGGAGCAAGTCCGGCAAGCACAGTCTGCGTCTGGAAGCTCCCGCCCATCCGGAGAAGATTCTTGGCTGGGGTTTGGGACGCGGCACTTGCATGGCCTCTTATGATATAGGAGGTGTGAACTGGGAAGGTTACAACCGCCTGAAGTTCTATATCTATCCCACGTGCGAAGGAGCACGCAGCATCTACCTCAACCTTTATGTGGAGAATGACGGAGAAATAAAAGTACCCGACATTTACGGTCGGGAAGGCTACCACGAAATCAATCTGAAAAATAACCAATGGAACGAATGCTTCGTCGAGATGTCCGGACTGGCGCGCGACAAGGTAACCAAGATTTCATTTGCCATCGAAGTGTTCGGCAAAGAACGTACTATGGGCGACTTCCTTCGCTTCGATGTAGATGCCGTGGAACTTCAGAAGGTGGAGAACCCGGAAACCGTGAAAGGCTGGATGCCTGCACAGAATCGCATCATCTTCTCTACTACCGGTTATAGTATAGAGAGCCCCAAAAGCGCCATTGTCAATGTGGAAAAGCACGGCGGACAGTTCCAGTTGAAGGATGCCGCTACGCAGGCCATTGTTTATACCGGTCCCGTTCGTAAGGAAAAGACCGGCCTGGGAGAGTTCGAGACAATAGACTTCTCGGACTTCAAGACACAAGGCCGTTACGTCATTCAGGTAGGGGATGTCACCACCTTGCCTTTCTATATCCATCAGGATGTGTGGGATGATTCTGCCTGGCGTATGGTGAACTTCCTGTTCTGCGAGCGTTGCGGTTATCCCGTTCCCGGAAAGCACGGGGCTTGTCATAATGACCTGCATGCCACTTACAACGGACATATCATTCCTATAAACGGAGGATGGCACGATGCCGCCGATATGTCCCAACAGACCTTACAGACGGGAGAGATAGCCTATTCCTTGCTCTTGATGGCCGAACGTGCCAAAGAAAAAGGCAATATAGACTTGTACAACCGCCTGATGGAAGAGGCTTTGTGGGGAATGGACTATGTGATGAAGACCCGTCTGGGCGATGGCTACCGTGCACAGACATGGGGCACCAACCTATGGACCGACGGTAAGGTGGGCACCGACGATGATGCCGGTCGCCGCGAACTGCTTGTCCATAACGGAGCTTTGGAGAATTTCCTGCTTGCAGGAATTGAAGCGTATGCCTCCATGAGGATTGAAAATGACGAGTCGCTTAAGGGTAATCTGAAGAAGATTGCAAAGGAAGACTTCGGCTATGCCATGAAGCGCTTCAACGAACTTGGCTTTGCCGAGCTGATAAAGAAGGGTGGGGGACATGCCGCCATGGCATCCGAGAGCCAGTATCACGCCAACATCTCATGGGCGGCCAGCATGCTCTATAAGCTGACCGGCGAACAGCAGTATGCCGATGAGGCTGTAAAAGCCATCCGCTACACCTTGCAGTGCCAGCGCACCGAACCGTTGAAAGACAAAGACAAGACCTGCGGCTTCTTCTATCGCGATTTGGCAAAGAAGTCCATTGTACACTATACTCATCAGTCTCGCGATTATGCCTACATGGAAGCCCTTGCCGCCCTCTGCGAAACGCAGCCCCGTCATGCCGAGTATGAGCAGTGGATTCGTGCCATGAAACTCTATGGCGGTTATCTGAAGAACATCATGAAGTATGTATATCCTTATGGAATGGTGCCCAGCGGCATCTATCACAAGGATGAAGTGAAGGACTCCGTCAACTTCTACGCCGTCCAGGTAGGCATTCGCAGTGGTGCTGCGAAGGATTTCAAAGAACAGCTCGAGAACGGTATCCGTCTGGATAAGGAGCATTACTTGCGTATATTCCCCGTCTGGTTCTCGTTCAAAGGAAATATTGCCGTACATTTGTCTACCGGAAAAGCCGCAGCCATTTGCGCCAGAGTGTTGAAGGACAAGGAACTGAAAGACATTGCCGAACAGCAGCTCTTCTGGGTTGTAGGCAGGAATCCTTTCGGACAGTCCATGATTTATGGGGAGGGCAGCAACTATCCGCAGCTCTATACGGCACTGCCCGGAGAAACGGTAGGAGAGATACCCGTAGGTATGCAGTCTTATTTCAATGAAGATGCTCCCTACTGGCCGCAGTTCAATACGGCTACTTATAAGGAAGTCTGGGGCTCTTCGGCTGCCAGATGGCTGATGTTGGTTTCCGAATTCTAAAGCAAGATGATATGAGTGACAAGACTGTTTATTCACGGCGCAATCCGGCCATTGACATGCTGAGGGCGTTGACCATGTTCACCATGATTTTCGTCAATGACTTCTGGAAAGTGCATGACGTACCCCATTGGCTGGAACATGCCGTTTACGGTGAAGACTTTATGGGACTGGCGGATATTGTATTCCCCTGCTTCTTGTTTGCAGTGGGAATGTCCATACCATACGCCATCGAACGCAGATATGCCAAAGGGCTCTCGGCAGAGTCCACCTTGGGGCATATCCTTTCCCGCACCTTTGCTTTGCTGGTGATGGGGGCATTCATAACGAACTCGGAGTTCCGGCTTTTACCGGAAGCTCCCTATCCGATAGGAGTATACTGGTTCCTGATGGCCATAGGCTTTATCGGTGTGTGGAACCAATATCCGAAACCGGCTTCCGGTACTCAGAAGAACCTTTTCCGTGCTTTTAAGATAATCGGCGTATTGGTCCTTCTCTACCTTGCCTTTACCTTCCGTAATCCGAAGGACGGTGTATTCGGCGCTTATTGGGGAATATTGGGTTCCATCGGCTGGACCTATCTGGTATGTGCCGTGATCTATTTCTTCAGCCGTGACCGGTTGAAGTATCTGCTGCCCATCTGGGGAGTCTTTATCCTGATATGCCTGTTGGGCACGCCTTTGCGCGAGAGTTTTGGCGGCGAGGCCATTCTTGCCTTCCCCGAGCGCAACTTCTATCAAGGCATGCTGGGCATCCTGCACATCGGCAACGGGGCTCTGCCCGCATTTACGATGGGAGGCATCATCCTTTCCATCCTCAGTGCCCGCTATGCCGACAAGAGCGACGGTTGGAAACTTCGCAACGGACTGACGGCTGCCGCCCTGCTTCTGCTGGTCGGGATAGGGGCGCATCATTTTTGGATTGTAGCCAAGATTGGCGGCACTCCTCCCTGGGTGTTCTATGTAACTGCCATTTCCGTGGCGCTCTATACGGTGCTTGTCTGCTTGGTCAGCCATCAGGTCACGGGCTGGTTCAACCTGATACGCCCTGCCGGAACGGCTACGCTGACTACCTATCTGGTGCCCTATGTCTTTTATGGATTTGCCGATGTGACCGGCGTCATCCTGCCGGACTGGTTCACGCATGGGTTCATGGGGCTGGTCAATTGCCTCTGCTTTGCCTTTGTGGTAATCGGTGTTACCTGGGTGATGGAAAAACTACACGTTAAACTTAAAATTTAGATAGAATGAAAAAGAATTTTTTACCTGCATTCTTATTGCTGTTCCTGGCGTTGGGCATGTTCTCGTGCCAGCAGGGGACTAAAGAGACAACCAAGGAATATCCCATGTTCTGGACATGGCTGGACTATCGTCCCGGCATGAACTTCGACTCCATCTGCCAGGTGATGAACGACCTCGGCATGGAAGGAATCATGCTCAATGCGCCTACTCCCGACGATTACCGGGTGGCCATCCCCATTGCCCATAAACATGGAATAGAGGTATATGCCTGGCTGTGGACCATGAATCTGGAGCACGATCGCGACAAAATCCTGAAAGAGCATCCCGAGTGGTTCAGCGTGAACCGCAACGGCAAGAGCCTGGCTGATACGACGGCCTATGTGGGCTATTACAAATTCCTCTGTCCGGCACTGCCCGAAGTCCGTGAGTTCATCAAGGAGAAAATTAAGGCCTATTGCGAAGTGGAAGGCTTGAACGGCATTGCCATCGACTACCACCGTTTTGTGGATGTGGTGCTTCCTACCACCTTGTGGCCCCACTATGGCATTGTGCAGGACCGCGAATATGCTGCATGGGACTACGGTTATCATCCCGAGATGCTCAAGAAGTTCAAGGAACAATATGGCTATGACCCTCGCGAACAGGAAGACCCTTCGCTCGATGTGAAATGGCGCCAGTTCCGCTGTGACCAGATAACGGAAGTAGCCAATATGATTGCCGAAGTGGTACACTCTTATGGCAAGACGATGGCTGCCTCTCCCTTCCCCACACCGAAGATGGCATCGCGCATGGTGCGTCAGGACTGGGGCAAGTGGAATCTTGACATTGTCTTCCCGATGGTTTATCAGAACTTCTATACGGGCGATGCCAGCTTCATTTCCGACTGTACGATTGAGAATGCACGCGACAAGAACGATATGACCACGCTGTATTGCGGCATGATGGCTACCGATGGCCCGATGATGTTCGAGTGTATGGACGCTGCCCTGAACAACGGTGCGCAAGGCATTGCCGTGTTCACGATGATGGGATTGCGTTCTCCCGAAGTGAAGAAGCAGTTCAAGGCTTATACAGACAGCGTCAAGGCCGTGCGTGCGGCAAATGGCGGAGTGCTGAAGGCTGTTTATCCCAAGGTGGCCGAACCGGACCCGTTCAAGCACGACGGCGTCATGAAGCTGGTTCAGGAACGCATGCAGCAAATCATAGCCAAGGCTGCCGGCACGGAAGAACCGGCTCCATTGGCACTGGGTGAGTACAAAGAGGTGAATTCCTATGACGCGACACGCTGCTATCAGGTGGTAGACGATAACAGTAAGACCACCTTTGACGTAACATTCTATCTTTACGGTGATGTCGTTTCCGGATGGGATGTTGCAGTGGCAGACAAGGCATCTTCAAAGAAATGAAAGGACGTTTTATGATAGTGATAAATTACGTGAGCAAGCTTTTTCTGCTGTTTGTGCTTTCAATGGCAGGTATGGTTTATTGCAATGCTCAGGGTGGAAAGAGCTTGTCCGTAAAGAAAGTAATGTGTACGGCTTCACCGGAAGGTGAAGCCGTACCGTCCTTGCTGGACGAAAACGAGGTGGAGTTCCACTCCATTGATGTGGTCAATTGGAAAGATTATCCCTACAAGCCGGAAGTGAGTTTCCGTATAGCCCATACCGGACATGAGATTCTGCTCCACTATAAAGTGAAGGAAGCCAGCGTGCGTGCGGTGGCTGCCGGAGACAACGGACGGGTATGGGAGGATGCTTGTGTGGAATTCTTTGTATCTCCCGACGGCGATGACTGCTATTACAATTTCGAGTGCAACTGCATCGGCAGGCTGCTGGTCCAAGGGGGCGCAGTCAATGAACGCCGTCCCACGGCAAGTCCGGAGGTGCTGGGCATGGTGAAGCGCTGGAGCTCATTGGGCACCGAGCCTTTCGAAGAACGCTTGGGCGAGTGCAGTTGGGAACTGGTGATGGTCATTCCCGTTTCCGCATTCTTCAAGCACTCTGTCGGTTCCCTGGATGGAAAAACAATGAAGGGGAACTTCTACAAGTGCGGCGACAAGCTTCAGACTCCCCATTTTCTTTCCTGGAGCCCTATCGGTTTGGAACGCCCCATGTTCCATTGTCCGGCATTTTTTGGCACCTTGTCTTTTGAATGATTTTTTAGGGTATCGGGGACAGAATCATCTGCCGCTGCATTACTTATTGGGTTGACAATTGCGGAATTATGTGTTTTTTCTTACCTTTGCACTTCCTAAATTGTAAATGCATATATGATTACCGCAGAACAACTGAAAGATATCAAAGAACGTACCGAAGCGTTGAACCGCTATCTGGACATTGAAGGAAAGAAGATACAAGTGGAAGAAGAGCAACTCCGCACCCAGGCTCCCGGCTTTTGGGACGACCAGAAGGCTGCCGAGGCTCAGATGAAGAAGGTAAAAGGCTTGCAGCAATGGATTTCCGGCTACAACGAGGTAAAGACCCTGGCAGATGAAGTGCAGCTGGCCTTCGACTTTTACAAAGACGAACTGGTGACCGAGGAGGAGGTGGATGATGCCTATGCCAAGGCAATCACTGCCGTCGAGGCCCTCGAACTCAAGAATATGCTTCGCGAGGAGGCAGACCAGATGGACTGTGTGCTGAAAATCAATTCCGGAGCCGGTGGCACGGAGAGCCAGGACTGGGCAAGCATGTTGATGCGTATGTATCTGCGCTATGCCGAGACCCACGGCTACAAGGCTACCATCGCCAACCTTCAGGAAGGAGACGAGGCAGGCATCAAGACTTGTACCATCGAGATTTCCGGTGGGTATGCCTACGGTTACCTGAAAGGTGAGAACGGCGTACACCGTTTGGTGCGTGTCTCGCCCTACAATGCCCAAGGCAAGCGCATGACTTCTTTTGCATCCGTGTTTGTCACTCCTTTGGTGGATGATACCATCGAGGTGAACATCGAACCTGCCCGCATGTCGTGGGATACCTTCCGAAGCGGTGGTGCCGGCGGACAGAACGTCAACAAGGTGGAGTCCGGTGTCCGTCTGCGCTATCAGTACAAAGACCCTTATACGGGCGAGGAAGAAGAAATCCTGATTGAAAATACCGAGACGCGCGACCAGCCCAAGAATCGCGAGAATGCTCTCCGCCTTCTCCGTTCCATGCTCTACGACAAGGAACTCCAGCACCGCATGGCCGAGCAGGCCAAGGTGGAGGCCGGCAAGAAAAAGATTGAATGGGGCAGCCAGATTCGTAGCTACGTCTTCGATGACCGCCGCGTGAAGGACCACCGCACCAACTTCCAGACCAGCGACGTGAACGGTGTGATGGACGGAAAGATAGACGGTTTCATCAAAGCTTACCTGATGGAGTTCGCAGGAAGCGGCGAATAAAGCCGGAACAAGGAAATTGTCATGCAGAACGCAGTGAAGCATCTCTTCTCCTACTCACAAAGAGAGCAGATTCTTCACTTCGCTCTGAATGACGGATGACGGAGTAAAATAACGGTGAATTTTCGTTTCCTCCGTCAATGCCCGTAAATATAGCTCTCTCTGCTTACCAGATGAATGTCCCTACAGAACCGGGCGCCAGACGTAAATTCGCAAACTTACCCTTATACTGAATCCTGACAGCCCGTTGCGACCAACTGTCATTGGCTACAATCAGCACAATCTTCCCGTCGGGGGTCTTAAAAGCAACGTTGGGCAGCACATTGCTATGCTCCACAACCGTGGCACGACGCACTTCCGGCCGCTCTTCATCTTCCGTAATATCCACTCCCGGGTCGAAAGCATCGGTAGACGAGATACGTACGGAGCCGGGGCGGACAAACTTGGAAGCGTGTGCAACGACATAATATGCTATGTTACGGGTCACTTTATCACCGTCGATGGTAATGGCTCCCTGGCACATGGAGCAGCCGCCGTTATCTGTATGCGGGTCGTTCAGCGGGTCGGCGGCAAAGTTCCACAGAATGGTGTTCTTGCTCCAATTGCGGGTTACATCCACTATCAGGCGTCTTACGGACGGAGCTATATTTATCGTTTGGCTGCCGGGGCGCTCTATCAGCATCTGTTCCGTGAAATATATGTTCTTGTCCGGCCGCGCCCTGTGCACGATGTTCATGCTGCTCATATATCCGCGGTAATGATGGAATGCAGAGCCGTCTATGTACTGGGAAGTGACAGGGTCCTTCAAGATGGCTAACGGATAATCGGGGCGGTCGCAATTGTGGTCGAAAATGAGAATTTTGGTCTTCAAGCCGGCATCCTTGAAGGCCGGGCCCAAATGGTCTCTTACAAATTCATTTTGCTGCTGCCAATACCAAGGCATGCTTGGAGTGTTGTGCGAGTTAAGAGGCTCATTCTGCACGGTTACCGCATCGATGGTGATTTCCTCCTTCTGCATGGCTTGAACGTATTTGGTAAAATAGCGGGCATAGGCATCGTAGTACTCGTTTTTGAGAGCCCCGCCCCTTACATCATACTTTTCCTTCATCCACGCAGGTGCCGACCAGGGTGAGGCCAGAATCTTGATATCCGGCACAATCTTCAAGATTTCTTTCATCACCGGAATCACATCGTCATAATCATGTCCCAAGCTGAATTTCTTCATCTCCGCGTCCTTCTTCCCTTCCGGCAAGTCATTGTAGGAATACACGAAATTATTCAGGTCCGATGCTCCTAATGTCAGGCGTATGTAGCTGAAACCCACATTGTTTCCGTCGGCTTTGAACATCTCCTCTAAAATCTGTTGGCGGGCAGGGGCGCTCATGCGATGCAGATGGAATGCGCTCCCTTCGGTCAGTGCAAATCCAAAGCCGTCCATCTCCTGAAACTCCTGGCGGTCGTCTATGATAATAGGCAATCCTTGGCCTCCTTCATTCCCGAAAGTCACTTTTTCCGGCTGCTGCTGAAAAAGCATGGAGCGATCGGCGCTTGTAATCCATGCTTCTATCTCTTGAGCATACAGTGTATTCATGCCACATGATATCAGCGGCACCATCAGCAAAGTCTTCCAATTGTTCATCTTCATAAATAATTATAGTTTTTCCTGGTATGTAATAGTTTTCAAAATATTTGCATGCAATCTGTGGGTCGTTTGTTAATCAGATTTACAAAAGCTCTTGGCTCTTCATCGTTTTAAAGCGGCTGAATGCCACATTAACACCATGTTACGAAGCTGAAAGAGCCACTGCAAAAGTAGTGATTTATTCTCAATAATGAAAGAACGCATTGAGTAAAAAACATGAATTTCTCAAAGGATATGAGCTGTGAGTGTGCTGATATCTTGAGCTTGGCCGCCCGGCCATCCTAAGCTTGACTGCCCGGCAAAGATACGGCGGTTTTTTTCTCCGGCGGGAACTTTCGGGGCAAAGCGTTCCACAAAACGAGAATTTTTTCTCCTCCTCCCCCGGAAGATGCTCCTCCTCCGCGGACGTCCGGTCCGCGCCCTCAGCGCTCCCCTTTCCGAGGGAACTATCGAGGAGGGAGTTTGCTTTGCTTTACTATGCTATGCTATGCTTTGCTTTGCTTTGTGTACTTTGGGACGGTTTTTCGCTGTTTTTCGGCAGAAATGTTTCCGTTTTGCCCTTTTCTGTTACAATTATGCCGATAATTGCAACATATTCATCTGCCGGAACGGATTGCGGCGCTTGGTGGTAAAGAGGGACTGTCACCGGGTGTCGGCAGCTCCGGACAGACACCGGCCTCTGTCGCGCCAGGCACTGCCGTCTGTCGGCTCGGACACCAGTGTCTGCCGGCTCAGGTGCCGGTGTTTGTCAGTTCAGGCACCGGTCTCTGTCGCCTTGTGCGCCGGTGTCCTTCACGGCAGGCATCGTGAAGCTCTTCATCGGGAAGAACATGATGACGCAGGGGGTGACGGCAAGAATTGTGGAAAATTCTTTCCCTTTCATTTGCATACTTCCCGAATTTGCTTTTACTTTGTTCATCGTTGAACTTTAAACTATAAAACACATCATGGGAAAAAGTAAAAAGAAAGCAATGCACAGCCAGAGGGAAGAGCAGCAGGCCAAGAAAGTGATGATGACGATGGGCGTTATAGCCATTGTACTGGTCATCGCCATGTTTGTGGCCTATTCTTACTGGGGCTGATAAAACCACCGGAAACGACATGCCGCAGGAGATAGAACGAAAATTCCTCGTGACGGGAGAATACAAGTCACAAGCATATGCACACAGCCGCATCGTGCAGGGATACATCAGCAGTGCCCGTGGACGGACGGTGCGGGTGCGTATCCGCGACGAACGGGGATATCTCACCATCAAGGGCGCATCCGACAAGTCGGGTATCAGCCGCTACGAGTGGGAAAAGGAGATTCCTCTGGACGAAGCCAGGGACCTGCTGAAACTGTGCGAACCCGGCATCATCGACAAGACCCGCTATCTGGTGCGTAGCGGACAGCATGTTTTTGAGGTGGACGAGTTCTATGGCGAGAACGAAGGGCTGACCGTGGCCGAGGTGGAACTCTCCTCGGAAGACGAGCCTTTCGTGAAACCCGCTTTCATCGGGCGGGAGGTGACGGGAGATGTCCGCTACTATAACTCGCAACTGATGAAGCATCCTTTCACCACATGGTAGCAAACCAATTGTACGCCGTGCTTGTTTAATCGCCATGGAGAAACTTTACGACTACCTGCCAAGAGAGCTGGTCACCTTCCTTCTGGTCACAGTATTCTCTTTACTCATCGGGCTTTCACAGCGTAAAATCAGCTTGAAGCGCGAAGGGGAGACCACGCTTTTCGGTACCGACCGCACTTTCACCTTTATAGGCATTCTGGGTTATCTGCTCTATATCCTCGACCCTACGGACTATCGTCTGTTCATGGGGGGAGGAGCCATTCTGGGATTGCTGCTCGGGCTGAACTATTACGTGAAGCAGTCGCAGTACCATGTTTTCGGAGTGACTACCATCATCATCGCACTCATCACGTACTGCATCGCTCCCATTGTTGCCACACAGCCGTCGTGGTTCTACGTCATGGTCATAGTCACCGTCCTGCTCTTCACCGAGTTGAAGCACACCTTTACGGAGCTGGCCCAGCGCATGAAGAACGACGAGATGATTACGCTTGCCAAGTTCCTTGCCATCAGCGGCATCATCCTTCCGATGCTGCCCGATGAGAACCTGATTCCCGGCGTCAACCTGACACCCTACAGCATTTGGCTGGCCACGGTGGTCGTATCGGGCATTTCCTATCTTTCCTACCTGCTGAAGCGCTACGTCTTCCATGAGTCGGGCATCCTGGTTTCGGGCGTCATAGGAGGCTTGTACAGCAGTACGGCCACTATTTCCGTACTGGCGCGGAAGAGCCGCAAGGCTTCTGCACAGGACGCCCCCGAATATGTGGCGGCCATGTTGCTGGCTGTCAGCATGATGTTCCTCCGTTTCTTGATATTGGTAGGCATTTTCAGCCGGGAGACGCTGCTGGCTATCTACCCTTATCTGCTGATTATGTCGGTGGTGGCTGCTGCTGTGGCATGGTATCTGCATTCCAAGCGGAAACGGGTGGACGACGGCACGCGGACCACGGAGGACGAGGACAGCAGTAACCCGCTGGAGTTCAAGGTGGCGCTGATTTTTGCCATGCTGTTTGTCGTGTTCACCATCCTCACCCATTATACACTGGTGTATGCCGGTACGGGCGGGCTGAACCTGCTCTCTTTCATCTCGGGTTTCAGTGACATCACTCCTTTCATCCTGAACCTGCTTCAAGGAACGGGCAGCGTGGCGGTGCTGGTGATTACGGCTTGCAGCATGCAGGCTATTGTCAGCAATATAGCGGTAAACATGTGTTATGCGTTATTCTTTGCCGGCGGGAAAAGCCCCTTGCGCCCGTGGATATTGGGGGGATTCGGCTGTGTCATTGCAGTAAACACCTGTCTGTTACTTTTCTTCTATTTCCTCTAAATCGCTGTCTTTTTGCTTTTTTAACTACGGAAGTCTCGTAAATGCGTGGAAATGGGCTACTTTTGCCGGAAACATAGAAAACGCAATGAGAATCAAACAAACAATGCTGCTGTGCATGCTGCTGATACCCGTACTGGCTGCAGCGCAAAACACGGCAAACACTTCTTTTCAGGTTAAAGGAATTTTGCTCGACTCGCTTACCCTGGAAGGTGAGCCTTATGCCACCATTAAAATCGTGAAGAAAGAAGCTCCTGCAAAGGCGCTGAAAATGCTGGTAACGGACATGAAAGGACAGTTCAAGGAGAAAGTGCCCGGTACGGGCAGCTTCGTGATGACCGTCACTTCCGTGGGACGTGCCCCTATCGTGAAGGATTTCACGGTGAAGGCAGGAGAAAAACTGGTGGACTTCGGCACGCTCTATATCGTGGATGCCTCCAACGAGCTGGGGCAGGTAGAGATTATTGCCCAAAAGCCTCTGGTGAAGGCAGATATCGACAAGATTGAGTATAATGTGCAGGATGACCCTGATGCCCAGTCGAACTCCGTGTTGGAGATGCTCCGCAAGGTGCCGTTGGTGACGGTGGACGGCGAGGACAATATCCAGGTGAACGGGAGCAGCAGCTTCAAGGTGTACGTCAACGGCAAGCCCAACAACATGATGAGCAACAATCCGACGGAGGTGCTGAAGAGCATGCCTGCAAACAGCATCAAGCATATCGAGGTGATTACCAACCCCGGTCCCAAGTATGACGCCGAAGGTGTGGGCGGCATTCTGAACATCGTCACCGTGGGCAGCGGGCTCGAAGGCTATACGGCAACGTTCAGTGCCAACGTCAGCAACCGCGGTGCAGGCGGTGGCGCGTTCGGTACGATAAAAAGCGGAAAGCTGACCGTCAGCGCCCGTTATAACTACAACTATAACGACCAGCCCCACAACTACAATAGCGGCAGCCAGCGCGTGACCCCGGAAGCCGTCACGGAGAATTCGTCCAATCTGGACTACGACGGCAGCAGCAAGGGGCACGGCTCTTTCCAGTCGGGCAGCATGGAGGCCAGCTATGAGATAGACACGTTGCGCCTGGTCACCATGTCTTTCGGACTTTGGGGCGGCGGAAACAAGAGCGACGGCTCTACGGACTACAACGCCACTTCCCCGGAGAACATAAGCGCTGTTCCCATTTACAGCTACTCGGCCTTCAATCGCGGCAAGTCCTCCTGGTATTCCATCGACGGAGGTATCGACTACCAGCGCCTGTTCAAGGTGAAGGACCGCATGCTGACATTCTCCTACAAGATAAACACCCGTCCGCAAACGTCGGATGCTTATACGGAGTATGAAATAGACAATGGCTATAACCCTGATTGGGCTGATTATCTGAAACGCTTGAAGAACCTGCATAATGACGGTGAGCAGAATACCACCGAGCATACGTTCCAGGCAGATTACACCACGCCCATCGGCAAGCTGCATACACTGGAGGCAGGTGCCAAGTACATCCTGCGCAACAACTCTTCGGAAAACGACCGTTTTGACGCGGACGATACCGGGAAATATGAATACAACAAGGAGCAGAGCTCGCACTACAAGCATCTGAACGATATAATCGCCGCCTATCTGGGATACGGGCTGAAGGTGAAGAGGATTTCGGGCCGTTTGGGATTGCGCTACGAGCATACCATCCAGGATGTGAAGTATCTGGTGGGCCGCGGCGAGGACTTCACAAAGAACTTTGACGACGTAGTGCCGTCCGCCTCCATCGGCTATAAGCTGACGGATATGTCCAACCTGCGCCTGGGGTACAACATGCGTATTTACCGTCCGGGAATCTGGGCGCTGAATCCGTATCTGAACGATGCCGACCCGTCCTACATCAGCCGGGGTAATCCGGAGCTGGACAGTGAGAAGAGCCATGCTTTCAACCTGAGCTACAGTAACTTCACACAGAAGTTCAACGTCAATATCTCGGCACGCTACTCGTTCACCAACAACAGCATTGAGAATGTGACGAGGCTCATGCCCGACACGGAGATCGAGGGATTGAAGAACCCCACGGGCAAGGATGTGCTCTATTCTACCTATGCCAATATCGGCAAGACCCGTTATGCCAGTGTGAACGGCTACGTCAACTGGAACGCCACTTCCCGTACACGCATCTACATGAACATGAGCGGTAATTACTCTTATCTGGAGGGCGGTGAAGGCATGCGCAACGACGGCTGGAGCCTCTTTGCCTACGGCGGTGCGCAGCACACGCTGCCCCATGACTGGCGCATCAGTATGAACGTCTTCGGACAGACACCGTGGATTATGCTGCAAGGCAAGGGAAGCAGCTTCTTCGATTATGGCGTGAGTGTCAACAAGTCGTTCTTGAATAAGCGCCTCACCTTGTCTGCCTTTGCCAGCAATTTCTTCAAGAAGTATATGAACCAGAGTTCCACCACCGAAGGCAGCGGCTTTGTACGCGAAAGCAACTATAAGTACAGCCGCCAACGCTTCGGCGTAAGTGTCAGCTACCGCATCGGTGAGCTGAAGGCAAGCGTGAAGAAAGCTGCACGTACCATCAGCAATGACGATGTGAAGAGCGGCGGCGGTGACTCCGTTGGCGGCGGTGAATAAGCTGCAAATACATTTATGGATATGCCAGGCAGGTGACTGTCCCGTCCATTGTCATGACGATGAGGCGGTGGTCACCTGCATTTTTCAGTGAGGTGACTGCCGAATGGGATACCTTATGGCTCCAGGCTATTCCGCTTCCGTCTGTCCGCACGGCATGGACCACCCCGAATTCGGTGGGGATGAACACATATTCTTCCGTGGTTTCCATGCGGGTGGGGATGAAATTGCTTTCATACGGCATCAGTGTATTCCAAAGCGGAGTGTAGCTTCCTTTTGAAACATCGACTGCCGTAATGTTGTTCTTGATGCCTTTTATGTACATTGTCTTTCCGTCCGGGGAGAAGCCGAGTGATTCGCGTCCTTTCGCTTCGTCCGATGCCCAGAGGATTTTCCCGTCTTCGGGGTTGAAGGCGCGTACGAAGTAGTCGGAACTGAGTACGATGACCTGCTCCGATGACTTCCCGTCCTTCCGGTAGGGCAGCACTACCGGCCAGCAGGCTCCCGGAGAGAAGTACCTTCCGCGTCCGGTGTCGAATTTCCATACCTTTTCTCCGGTTCTCCGGTCGATGGCATAGAACATGGCTCCCCAGGTTCCGATATAAGCACGTCTGCCGTCTATGGCAGGGCGGGACTCGATGTAGCCGTCCAGTCCGTCGGCAATCCAGTCGGGCGTGCCGTCGGCGAGGCGGATGGAGTAGAATTTTCCGTTGCTGCTGCCCACGTAGACATTGCCGCCGGCCACTGCCGGGCAGGCAACAATGGGGTAGCCCGTGTCATATCTCCAGCGGACGGAGCCATCCTTTTTGTCCAGTGCATAGACAAACCCGTCGCAGGAAGTGACAACCACCAGTCGGGAAGTGATGAAGGGAGCCGAGAATACCTTGTTCCCGGTGGCATAAGTCCATACCGTTTCTCCGTTGCGGGCATTCAAGGCATGGACCATGCCTGCCGTATTGGTATAGATATACAGTTCTCCGTCAATGCTTCCTTGTGAGGCAACGTCGGTCACATCTTTCTGTTGCCACACTTCACGGACGGCAGGATAAGTGTTGTTGATGCTGAAATCCGGGCGGAAGTAAACGGTATCTTTCTTTTCGCCCGCAATGCCCGGTGAGGCGACGGTTGCCGCATGCAGGCGGACAACATTCCATGCGGGGCGGGTTTCCGTTTTGATGATGCGTTCGCAGAAGGTGATGGAATCTTTGCCGACAGTGACGAGGTTATAGCCGCCTATCGGGTCTTTCCTCCGCAGGGAGGAGCGCCCGATGACCGCCGGAATGCCCTCGGCATCATAGGCGCGGTTGACGTGCAGGTGTCCGGCAAGCGCCACCAGTACGTTGCGCGTTTTGAGGATGTCCGTCACTTCGTACCAGTTGCTCAGGTCTTGGTTCAGCGGGAAGTGGTTGACGAAGATAATCGGTTGCTCCCGGGGTGTGGCGCGTACAATGGAGTCCAGCCAGAGTATTTCCTCGCGCGGGATGTGGGGAGGTCCCATACGCAGGCTCGGACCGGCGCCACAGCCGATGAAGCGTACTCCCTGCCAGTCGTAGCAGAAGTGGGATGCTTTGAAAATCTTGTTGAACATGGTACAGCCGTTTTCGCTCCAGTTCACGTCGTGGTTGCCCGGCAGCAGCAGATAAGGTTTCCGGAAGTTTTTCAGAATCTCCTGCAGCAGCAGGAACTCTTTGGTGTCTCCGAACTCCGTGACGTCTCCGCTTAGAATCGCAAAGTCCACGGCAGGATTGGCATTGATGTCCTCGATGGATTGCCGGAGGTCGTCCTCGGCATAAGCGAAGGAATTGAGGTGTACATCGCTGAGCCAGGCGAAAGTGAAGGCTCGTTGGTTGATGCCTTGCCCGTAGGAGAGGACAGACAACGCTATCACGCAGATAGCCAATAAAAATCTTTTCATGATTTTTGGGGGTATTAGTAAGTGTTCCCCCAAAGATAAAAAGTTTCTGCGGTAAAACATTACTTTTACCGCAAAAACAAATCATTACGTTACATTCGCTACCAATACATATCCCTGATTTCTAACAATTCAAGGACTACTCATTTACTACTATTGTGTACTGCTTCCGGCTTTTCTATTTATTGAGAATCCCAGTTTCTGCAATCCGTTTTGTATATCCGGATGGCTCATGAAGAGGTTCCATAGCAATCCGGTGCGATAGTTCTCTATCATGACGGCTATCGGGCCTTGGTCGATGGCGAGATATCGCTTGGGATACCAGTTATCAGTTTCGCTAAAGGCATCGTAGAAACCGTAAGGCCCGAATAGCTTATCGCCCATTCCGTAGAGGTGCCGCATCACAGCCAACGACTGCTCCGGTGTATAGACAATGGATGAAAGGGCGGCAGTAGGGGAGATGACTCCCTGGTCGTCCCGTTCATCCGGCATGTGGGCGGCATATCCGTTGACGGAGTAGCTCGCGGTCAGTCCCCAGCAGTCCGGGCCGAAACCTTTGTAGTGCTTCGGATTGCGGATGCAATAAGCACGGTTCACAAGCGTCAGGTTGCGCATTTCGTCGAAGTAGCTGGAACAATATTCATCTTTCAGGTTTGTCGGATCCAATCCGAGGAAAGAATAATGTGCCCAGAAGAGTGGCCCGGCTTCACAACCTTGATAGCGCAAATGAAGTTCGATGCCTTCTACTTTATGGGGATCGACGATGGCACCGTTCTGTGCCCAACCGTCATGATAGACAGCGGCGGGAACACCATGCGTAGGAGAGGCTGCAGCAAGCAGGTACATGATAAGGCATTCATTATAACCATGTACAGGGAAATCCATTGCCCAGCCATATTCGGGACTCCAATGCCAGTAGAGTACATTCTGATCGCCTTGGCGATAGAAATTCCAATCGACATCGCGCCAGAGGATATCGATGCGTTTGGCAAGTGCCTGCTCTTCCGGCGAACCATTGATGTAATACTGGTGTACAGCCAGTAATCCTTGTATCAGGAAGGCTGTTTCCACAAGGTCTCCACCATTGTCTTTTTGTCCGAAAGGTTTCACTTTACCGGTATCTCCATACCACCAATGTGGGTAGGCTCCATGAAAACGGTCAGCTTTCTCAAGGAAAGAGACAATCTTTTCCATACGTGCCAGACCTTCTTCACGGGTGACGTAGCCGCGGTCGATACCTGAAAGTATGGCCATAATGCCGAAGCCACTGCCACCGGAAGTGACAACGTTCTGGTCTTTCTCGGGATAGATGCCGTCCATGTGGATACGTTCGGGGGCAAGACCACTGTTAGGCTCTGCGCCTTCCCAGA
>CAJJYX010000021.1 GCA_905197435.1 uncultured Bacteroides sp. | reverse complement strand
TAGCGATGGTCACAGTTCCACTCAAACCGGCTTTGGCAACGATGTCCGCTTCTTTCTGGTGCAACTTGGCATTCAACACGCTGTGCTCAATCTTGCGCATAGTCAACATCTTGCTCAGCATTTCGGAGATTTCTACAGATGTAGTACCCACCAAGACAGGGCGTCCGGCTTGTACCAACTGTTCGATTTCTTCGATGACTGCTTTATATTTCTCGCGTTTCGTCTTGTAAACGCGGTCGTTCATGTCGATACGGGCAATGGGGCGGTTGGTTGGAATAACCACTACGTCCAGTTTGTAGATGTCCCACAATTCACCGGCTTCAGTCTCTGCCGTACCGGTCATACCGGACAGCTTGTGGTACATACGGAAGTAGTTCTGCAGCGTAATGGTGGCAAAAGTCTGTGTGGCAGCTTCTACCTTCACGCCTTCCTTGGCTTCGATGGCTTGGTGCAATCCGTCGGAATAGCGGCGCCCTTCCATGATACGTCCCGTTTGTTCATCCACAATCTTCACCTGGCCGTCGATTACCACGTATTCGTCATCTTTCTCGAACATGGTGTATGCCTTCAACAGCTGGTTGATGGTATGCACACGTTCACTCTTGATGGCATAGTTGGTCAGCAAGGCATCCTTCTTTTCAAGGCGTTGTTCGTCTGTCAGGTCTGTCTCATTTTCCAAGGCAGAGAGTTGGGCGGTGATATCCGGAAGTACGAAGAAAGTCGGGTCTTCCACATTGCCGCTAATCAAGTCTACACCCTTGTCGGTCAAATCCACACTGTTCAATTTCTCGTCGATGACAAAGTACAGCGGATCGGTCACCTCGTGCATGCGCTTGTTGTTCTGCTCCATGTAGATTTCCTCGGTTTTCAGCATACCAGCCTTGATGCCCTGCTCGCTGAGGAACTTGATCAGCGCCTTGTTCTTGGGCAGACACTTATGGCTGCGGTACAAGGCGAGGAAACCTTCTTCCTGATCTTTTTTATCGTTCGATGCAATCAGGCGTTTGGCGTCGGCCAGGTATTGGGTAGCCAGTTTTTTCTGGGCTTCCACCAGACGTTCCACTTGTGGGCGAAGCTGTTCGAAGAGTTGGTCGTCGCCTTTGGGTACCGGTCCTGAGATAATCAGCGGAGTACGGGCATCATCAATCAATACCGAGTCCACCTCATCGACAATGGCATAATTGTGCTTGCGTTGTACCAGGTCTTTGGGGCTGATGGCCATATTGTCACGCAGGTAATCGAAGCCGAATTCGTTGTTCGTACCGAAGGTGATGTCTGCCAGATAAGCTTTGCGGCGGGCATCAGAGTTGGGCTGGTGCTTGTCGATGCAGTCTACGCTCAAACCGTGGAACATGTAAAGGGGACCCATCCATTCGGAGTCACGTTTTGCCAGGTAGTCGTTCACGGTAACCACGTGCACACCGTTCCCGGTCAGGGCATTGAGGAATACCGGCAGGGTAGCAACCAATGTCTTACCTTCTCCGGTTGCCATTTCGGCAATCTTGCCTTTATGCAGAACCACACCACCGAATAGCTGTACGTCATAGTGTACCATGTTCCATACGGTGTCATTGCCACCCGCTGTCCAATGGTTTTGGTAAATGGCTTTGTCGCCTTCAATGCGTACAAAATCTTTGGTGGTAGCCAGTTGGCGGTCGAATTCGGTAGCTGTAACCACTATCTCTTCATTTTCGGAGAACCGTTTGGCTGTTTCCTTTACGATGGAGAAAGCTGTAGGCAATACCTCGTCCAATGCTTTCTCATAAATCTCCAATATTTCTTTTTCGATTTTATCGATTTGGTTGAAGAGTTCTTCGCGGTCTTCCAATTCGGTATCTTCAACGCTGGCTTTCAGCTCTTCCACTTTGGCGCGTTGTTCGGCAGCCGAGTCATGGATGTAGGCTTTCAGTTCTTCTGTCTTGGCACGCAGGGCGTCGTTGTCGAGTTTGGCTACTTCCGGATAAGCGGCTTTGATTTTATCCACCCACGGTTGTATTTCTTTCATGTCGCGTGTGGATTTGTTGCCGAAAATCGAGCTTAAAAATTCATTAAATCCCATTATATATTTGTTTTTATTATTATAGCTGAGTTAGTTGAGTGTGCAAAGTTACTGATTTCTATACAGATTACCCAGACTTGCACAGATTATTTTAATATCAAAAGTCAAGAGGAGATGCTGTGCTTGCGTTAGGGGCGCGGATGCGCATCACACTTGCCAGAGTAGGGGCAATGCGATCGATGCTGATGGGGATACGGATGGTCTCGGCTTTCATTCCACCACCCCACAAGATGAGGGGAGCGGGAATATCGGCTGTACGTATTACACGGTTATCGGTACTGTTTTCCTGCATGATAGTCCAGCCCGGAAGTATCTCAATAAGCAAATCGCCGGAACGCTTGCGATGAAAACCATTGCGGATGCGCTCTATTTGTGGTGACCAGGGGCCTAACAGCAGGCGATGGGCTGAGTATACCTCGTTCACGCCGCTGAACTGCACCAGGAACTCGGCGGATTTTTCCTGAATTTCAGTCAGGCTCAACTGTTTGCTTTCAATGAGTTTGTGGTTGAGATAGATTTGCCGGTCATAATAGGCTTCCACATACTGTCCCTCGCCATAGGATGCCATGAGATACATGTTGAGCAAAGCAGCACAGCGGTTCAGGTAGAATTCTCCGCCCGGCACACGGTACAGTCCCGGGTCGGCAGCCTCCGGATCGGCGTAACCGGTGGAGGTGATGCAGAAAAGTACGTTGTGAAGCCCCACTTTGCGTTCTATAAGCTCTAATAGGGAAGCTATGCTGCGGTCCAGGCGCACGTAGGTGTCTTGCATTTCCATGGCACACTCCTGCGTACTCCGGTGGTTGTAATTTCCTGCGTAGTAAGTCAGTGACAGCAGGTCGGGCACGTCATCCTGTCCTATGGTGCTCTTGTTCAGCAGCTCTTCGGTCAGCAGGTTGACTTCTTCGTTGATGAAAGGACTGGTAATCAGGCGTCGGAACTTGTTTGTTCGTTCACCGTCCAGTTTATATCTGAATGGCTCGTTGCGCCATTCGGGCAGAAATGTATAGTTGGTAAAAGGGAGCGCAGGTGTCCATACCATATCTTTGATACGGTAGTCGGGGGATTTCTGGTCGTTGTATTGGCTCAGCCACCACGGGAATTCACTATAATAGGTTGTGCTACACCATTTCCCGGTATTGTTGTTAAGCCAGAAGGCACCGTTTCCGGCGTGCCCTGCACCCAGTATGGCAGCATCACGGAAAGGCGCGATGGCATAGACCAGCCCTTTGTTGCGGGTGGCTATTTTCAACTCGTCGGCAATGGTAGAGGTCAGCAACAGGGAGGGGGACGTACTTTCGTCGGTATAGTTACCCATGAAGTTCGGGTCTTCCACACAGTTTATGGGACGCAGTGTGCCAGCGTCCAGCCACTGCTCTGCAATGATGCCGTTCATGGACGGTGTCGTCCCGGTGTAGATGGCGGCGATGGCTGAAGCCCGGTCGGTTCCGCTAAAGGGAAATTCTGCCTGACGGAATACCTTGCCTTCGCGTAGTAAGCGCTTGAATCCCTTTTCTCCGTATAAGGACGAGAATGCTTCCATATAGTCCGTGCGCAGTTGGTCGATGGTCAGCGTCACCACCAGCTTTGGGGAAGCGGGTAGCGGTTGGGCTTGCAGGCTGCTGAATGTCAGTGCGAGTATGGAAGTTATCAGTCCTTTTTTCATTACTTTCGTTTGTATGCCAAAATGAGGTTGCTTGCAGAGCGTATCAGCAAACACAGTGCCAAAGGTAATACTGCTGGCGGAATTCTCTGCGGTATTATTGCCCAAAGCCCTATAAAAAGTGTTAAAACAATGAAATTTGCCAGCATATAGCGGCTTATCTTCCTTTTTCGCACCCTGAATAGCATGCATGGAAGGCAGAAAAGGTGAAGGGGGTGGAATACGAACAGCAGATAATTGGGGCTTACTGCCGGATGTTGCGAGAATAGTGCCAAAAACGCCAGTATGCATCCGGCTATTCCGGCAATCGGGAAAAGTATGAGGTCCATACCCCAAAAAGTTTTTCCTTTTCGTATGCCGTAGAGACTGATGGCTGCCACAAGCGCAAGCAGTAGCGAGGCTGATTGCATCGGGGTGATGCCTCCGGTGATGAAGTCGGCAGGAGTCTGCCCCGTCACCACGATTTTCTCCTCTTTGGCAACCAATGGCCGTGCTTGCCCTTCTTTGTCTACAATCTTCGCCTTGTTGAAATACTCCTGCACGTAGAAGGGGACAAACATTGCCAACCGCCGGTTGATGGGCTTGTCTGCTTTGCTGCCCATGCATAGGTCCATGCCGAAACGTGACCACGGGTGGCCTTCGCTGTATCTGTGCAGCAAATCTCTGAAAGAGATGCCCGTGCCGTAGTCGTTCATGTTGTCGGCATATTGCAACGTGCCGTTGACGGCACGTTCTATCTGGTCGCGCGGGCGGGTGGCGCAATTGTCGTAGAAGAAGTTGTAGCGGTACACCCGGTTCTCGGGCCGGTAATTCTCTGTCAGCAGCGTCACCAGACGCTCTTTTTCTTCCTCCGTCAGATTCAATGTCTGTTGCCAGACGTCGCGTCCCAGATAGTTGTATTCGGCGGCAAAGTGCTCGTAGTCGGTCACCCCAAGTTGATAGTCCGTTTCTCCCAAGGCAAAGCGGAGAATGAAGTTGGGGGCATTGAAGTTGAACATGCCATAATTGAATACGGCATCGATGCCCTGTGCCGGATTCTCATAGCGGATGGCGGTATGCCCGAAAAGGGAATATATTTCACCGCCTGCGGCACACGTCAGCAGGCTGATGCGGATGGAATCTGCTGTGGCGTTCTCTTGATGCGGCTTTACTTGGGCAACAGTCGCCGGCACACAGAAGAATAGGAAAATGATATATATATATATGAATAGAGTTCGTTTCATGCCGCAAACTTACACAAAAAACTAATATTATCCCAATTTGTAATGAAGAACTGATTTTATGGCTCTCTAATAATTGCTGTATTCGGTATCGGCTGTATTGAATCAACTGCCGGCACACCGGGTGAAAAGAGCTTTCTTCCGGTGTGCCGGCCCCGGTTCTTGCTAAGACGTTCATAAGCTGCGACAAGAACCGGATAAGAATCGGCATTGTTTACAAAAATATGGATTCAAGAAACAGAGGCATACTGAATGAGATTCAGTCGTATACTGAATGCCATTCAATCGTATACTGAATAGGGTTCAGTCGTATACTGAATGCACTACTCTTGAATGGTATTGATAATCAGGGTATTGCTGCCGCGGCCTCAATAAATTGCGACAAATCTTTAATATGTCATTACCCCCCGTTTGGCAGGATACATGAATAAGAAATCCGGCATAGTAGCCCTAATAAAGAAGTGGTTTCTGCTGGTTTTCAATATTAATGTTATATCTTTGCACCGCTAAAATTGTGCAATGCGGTGAATCTCATTATTGATATAGGAAATACGGCTGCCAAGATGGCGGTGTTTGATGGTGGAAATATCGTGGAGGTGGTGTATGACTCCAATCAGACGTTGGAACGGTTGCCTGAGGTGTGCCGTGCATATACGATTGAAAAAGCGATAGTGGCTACTGTCATTGATTTGAGCAGAGAAGTACTGTCGCGGCTGGAAAGCTTGACAGCTCCCGTCCTGTGGCTTGATGAGAGGACACCTCTTCCGGTGGAGAACCTTTATGAGACTCCGCAGACATTGGGATATGACCGTATGGCTGCGGTGGTGGGGGCTAATGAACAGTACCCGGGCAGGGACATACTGGTGATTGATGCCGGCACCTGCATTACTTACGAGTTCATCGATGCTGCTGCCCGTTATCATGGCGGAAACATCTCTCCCGGTCTCCAGATGCGTTTCAAGGCACTTCATCGGTTTACCGGACGGCTTCCGATGGTGGCTCTCGAAGGGCGGACACTGCCCATGGGCAAGGATACCGATACGGCTATCCGCGCCGGAGTGCTGAAAGGCGTTGAATATGAAATTTCGGGCTACATTGCAGCTATGAAGCATAAATATCCTGAACTTTTGGTTTTTTTAACGGGCGGGGATGATTTTTCTTTTGATACAAACTTAAAAAGTATCATCTTTGCAGACAGATTTTTAGTGTTGAAAGGATTAAATAGAATTTTAAACTATAATAATGACAGGCTATAGACAAACACTGTTAGTGCTCTTGCTCACGATATTATCAGGAGCGGCAGTCGCTCAAAATAATACCAATTCTCCCTATACGCGATATGGATATGGACAGTTATCCGAACAAGGCTCGAGCAACAGCAGAGCGATGGGTGGTATTGCCTATGGTTTGCGAGACAAGTATCAGACCAACTTCGCTAATCCGGCATCCTATACGGCGGTAGATTCGCTGACCTTTATCTTCGATGGCGGAGTCTCCCTGCAGAATACCAACCTCAGTAACGGTACTTTGAAACGGAATGCCAAGAATTCCAGTTTTGACTATATCACGATGCAGTTTCGTGCAAGTAAATGGGCTGCCATAAGCTTGGGATTGTTGCCCTATTCAAATGTGGGATATAGCATGGGAGAGTATCGGGAGGATACGGAATTTCCAAACCAGTCTACCACGCTAAGTTATTCGGGAGAAGGAGGACTGCATCAACTTTATTTAGGCGCAGGCTTTAAAATAATTAAAAATCTTTCCGTCGGTGCAAATATTTCGTATCTTTGGGGAGATATAACAAGGACTGCTTCGGAAACATTCCCGTCCAGTTCGAGTGCATTCCCTCTCACAATACAGTCCAATGTGGCTGTAAAGAGCTATAAACTGGATTTTGGAGCACAGTATACACACCAGTTCGGGAAGAAGCATGTTGCAACATTGGGACTCGTTTTTTCTCCGGGGCATGACTTGCACAACGATGCGTATGAAATCAGGCAGAGTGGTAACTCCACGACGGGAACCACCACGTCGACAAGGGATACTATTGCCACTTGTGGCATTCCGGCAACATTTGGAGCAGGTGTGACATATGTGTATGATGAGCGTCTGACGGTAGGCGCGGATGTAATGTTCCAAAATTGGAGTAAAGTGAGCTATATGAACAATGATGAGGCTTTTTGCGACCGTGGCAGGATATCCGTCGGTGCAGAGTACCTGCCGAATCCGATGGGAAGGAGTTATCTGTCTCATGTGAAATATCGTTTGGGAGCTTATTATTCCAGACCTTATTATAAGATAGACGGTGTACGTGCCGCAGATGAATATGGTGTTACTGCTGGTTTTGGGCTGCCCATACCGAGAACCCGTTCCTTATTGAGCCTTTCGGCACAGTATGTGCGGACCAAAGGAACCCGGGCTGCATTCTTGAACGAAAACACATTGCGTGTTTGTGTCGGAGTGACTTTTAACGAACGCTGGTTCTTCAAACGTAAAGTGGATTAATGAAAATTGAGTGGACAAAAATATAACAACTAAAATTTAAATACAATGAAAATTAAGATGCTTGTGGCTGTTTTGCTCCTTTCGGGTGGAGTGACCAGCACTTTCGCGCAGACTGAAAATTGTAATTCGAACAGTAGTATCTCTCATGAAGCGGTGAGAGCCGGTAACTTTAAGGATGCATATGCTCCGTGTATGGCTGTATTGAAAGATTGCCCTACACTGAGATATTATACATTTACGGATGCTCAGAAGATTTTAGTGGGCTTTTTGAGTCAGATTAAGGATAAGAATTCTGCTGACTACAAAAAATATTTTGATGAATTGATGGAGGTATATGATTTAAGAATGAAGTATATCCCTGAATTCATCAATAAGGGAATGAAAGGAGTGCCGAGTGTGGCTGATGCCTTGGGTGCAAAAGCTGTGGATTACCTTCAGTTTGCTCCTACTCCTGACCTTAATACTGCTTACAATTGGCTGAAAGAGTCGGTTCAATCTGAAAAGGGCGGTTCCAAAGGTGCTGTTTTGCACTATTTCTTGGATGCCTCCATGCAGAAAGTAAAGGCTGATAATAATCATACGGACCAGTTCTTCCAAGACTATATTGATGCTTCCAAGTATGTAGATGATGCCATCGCAGCCGAGAATAATGAAAAAAAGAAAGCTACTTTGCAAACTATCAAAGATAACTTGGTTGCCATGTTTGTGCAGAGTGGTGTGGCCGATTGTGAGTCTTTGCAAAACATCTATGGTCCTAAGGTAGAGGAAAACAAGACTGATTCTACTTTCTTGAAGAAAGCATTGAACATCTTGAAATTGATGAAGTGCAACGAAAGCGAAGTCTACTTCAAAGCGTCCGAATACATGTATCGGATTGATCCGACTGCCGATGCTGCTGTAGGTGTGGCATATATGTACTATAAGAAAGGTGATTTTGACAATGCTGTGAAGTACTTTGACGAAGCATTGGCTAAGGAAACCAATAATGACAAGAAAGCTGAAATGGCGTATGTCACTGCTGCTGCCTTGATGCAGGCCAAGAAACTGTCACAGGCGAGAGCATACTGCCAGAAGGCCATCAGCTTTAAGGAAAACTACGGTGACCCTTACATCTTGTTGGCACAGCTTTACGGCTCCAATCCTAACTGGACTGATGAACCTGCTCTGAATAAGTGTACTTACTTTGTGGTAATAGATAAGTTGCAGAAAGCCAAAGCCGTGGATTCTTCAGTTACGGAACGTGCCAACGAATTGATCAGTACTTATTCCCGCCACACTCCCCAGGCTAAAGACCTGTTTATGTTGGGTTACAAAGCCGGTGACCGCATTACTATCGGCGGCTGGATAGGTGAATCTACAACTATCAGATAAATCATGTTGCTACAACCCATCAACGTTGTCTATCATAAAAATGCGAGCATAACCATTGTCCTTGGGGCAATGGTTATGCTTCTTTTATTTTCTTCATGTTCCGGAAAGAAGAAAGAACTGGGTGAGGCCATTACCGAACGCGATTCTATGGCAGTGATGGACACCCGTGGGGTAACTACGTTGGTATCTGATTCCGGTGTAACGCGTTATCGTATCAATACGGAAGAATGGCTGGGCTTTTATCGGAAGAACCCTCCTTACTGGGCTTTTGAAAAAGGGGTCTATTTGGAGAAATTCGATTCCATCTTCCAGGTGGAGGCAAGTATCAAGGCCGACACTGCCTACTTCTTCAATAAGGAGGAATTATGGAAACTGATGGGAAATGTCCATATACAGAATTTGAAAGGCGAGCAGTTTGATACAGAACTGCTGTATTGGGACCAACGGGCACAGAGAATTTATTCGGATGAGTTTATCCGTATCGAACAGCCGGACCGCATCATCACGGGGCATGGCTTTGAATCCAACCAGCAAATGACTGTTTATACAATTCGCAAGCCGGAGGGCATCTTCTATGTTGATGAGGAGACAGCCATAGCAGACAGCTTGCAGACTGATAGCATAAATTGATAAAATGGATACCGTTATTTTTTTATTGATAACCATGGCTTTCTCCGCTTTCTTTTCAGGGATGGAGATTGCCTTTGTTTCCGTAGACAAATTGCGCTTTGAGATGGATAGGAAAGCGGGCGTCACTTCCAGTATCATTTCTTATTTCCTTCGCAACCCGAACAATTTCATCTCGACCATGCTGGTGGGCAACAATATTGCGCTTGTCATTTACGGTATCTTGATGGCACAAATAATAGAGGTGAATCTCCTCGCCGGAATTATTTCCAACCATTTTGTAATGGTGCTGGTGCAAACTGTGATTTCTACTCTCATTATTTTGGTGACCGGTGAGTTCTTGCCGAAGACCCTGTTTAAAATCAATCCCAATCTGATGCTGAAGGTATTTGCCGTCCCTTTATTCATCTGTTATGTTATTTTGTTCCCCATTTCGAAACTTGCATCGGGGCTGTCGTATCTGTTCCTGCGGTTATTGGGGATGAAGGTGAACAAGGAAGCGTCGGCCAAGGCTTTTGGTAAGGTGGATTTGGATTACTTTATCCAGACAAGCATAGAGAATGCGGACAGTGAAGAAGAATTGGATGCGGAAGTAAAGATATTCCAAAACGCGCTTGACTTCTCGAATATAAAGATACGCGATTGCATTGTACCGCGTACAGAGGTGGTGGCCGTAGACCTGACAACTACGTTGGAAGACCTGAAGAACCTTTTTGTGGAGTCGGGCATTTCTAAAATTATAGTATACGACGGAAATATAGACAATGTGGTGGGATATATCCACTCGTCAGAGATGTTCAGAAATCCGGTAGACTGGAGGAATAACGTGAAAGATGTTCCCATTGTTCCCGAAACAATGGCAGCCCATAAGCTGATGAAACTCTTCATGCAACAGAAAAAGACTATTGCCGTAGTGGTGGATGAATTCGGCGGTACGGCAGGCATTGTCTCTTTGGAAGACTTGGTGGAAGAGATTTTTGGTGATATTGAGGATGAGCATGATAATACATCCTATGTATGCAAGCAGATAGGTGAGCACGAATATGTACTTTCGGCACGCTTGGAAATAGAAAAAGTAAACGAAACTTTCGGACTCGACTTGCCGGAATCTGATGACTATCTGACTGTGGGCGGTCTGATTCTGAACCGCTATCAAAGTTTTCCGAAACTGCATGAAGTGATTGAAGTGGATAAGTATCAATTCAAAATAATCAAGGTAACAGCCACTAAAATAGAGTTGGTGAGACTGAAAGTCATCGAATAATTTCATTTAAGCGTATTTTTTTGAAGAATAAATGGATGCGTATTAGCATTTTTTGTATCTTCGTGCGCTAAAATGAACTTGTTAGGGAAATAATAATAAACAAATAAATCATATTAACTAAAATGGCAACATTACAAAACATTCGGTCTAAAGGACCTTTATTGGTGATTGTTATTGGTTTGGCGCTGTTTGCTTTCATTGCAGGTGACGCGTGGAAAGTGCTTCAGCCACACCAGTCACAAGACGTAGGTGAAGTGAACGGGGAATCAATTTCCGCTCAAGATTTTCAGGCATTGGTAGAGGAATATACGGAAGTTATTAAGTTCTCCAGTGGCAACAGTGCATTGAGCGACGAGCAGACAAACCAAATCAAAGATGAAGTATGGAGGACATACGTCAATAATAAGCTGATTGAAAAAGAAGCGAAGAAACTCGGTTTGGTTGTATCGAAAGCCGAGATTCAGGCTATCATCAATGCCGGTGTACACCCGATGTTGCAACAGACCCCGTTTCGTAATCCCCAGACCGGTGCATTTGACAAGGATATGTTGAAGAAATTCTTGGTGGATTATTCTAAAATGAATAAGGCGCAGATGCCTTCACAATATGCTGAATATTATCAGTCTATGTACAAGTTCTGGTCTTTCCTCGAAAAGTCTCTTATCCAGGCACGTCTTCAGGAAAAGTATCAGGCTTTGATTACGAAATCTCTTTTCTCCAATCCGGTGGAAGCCCAAGACGCATTTGATGCAAGAGTGGATCAGTCGGACCTGTTGCTTGCTGCAGTGCCCTATTCTTCTATTGTTGATTCTACCATTGTTATCAAGGACTCTGATTTGAAGGCCGCATACGACAAGAAGAAAGAGCAGTTCAAGCAATATGTGGAGACTCGTAATATTAAGTTCATTGATGTGCAGGTAACGGCAAGTGCAGAAGACAGAGCTGCTCTCCAAAAAGAAATGGAGGAATATACCGAGCAACTTATTGCCAATCCTTCCGATTATACAACTTTTATCCGCTCCACCGGTTCTGAAGCTCCTTACACAGATTTGTTTTATACAGCCAAGTCCTGCCGATGTGACGGCTCGTTTGGACTCTGTTGCAGTGGGCGGCGTATTCGGACCTTATTACAATGTATCGGACAATACTCTCAACTCTTTCAAGAAGTTGGCCACTGCTTCTATGCCGGACTCTATTGAGTTCCGCCAGATTCAGGTGGTTGCAGAGGATGCAGAAAAGACAAAGACTTTGGCAGACAGTATCTACAATGCCATCAAGGGTGGTGCCAGCTTTGCTGAAGTTGCCAAGAAGTACGGTCAGACAGGTGAGCCTACTTGGATTTCTTCCGCTAATTATGAAGGTGCACAGATTGACGGTGACAACTTGAAATATATTACCGCTGTCACAACTCTGGGACAGAACGAACTGACCAATTTGGCTTTGGGACAGGCAAACATCATTTTGCAGGTAACCAATAAGAAAGCTGTCAAGGATAAATACAAGGTAGCTGTTATCAAGCGTCCGATAGAATTCAGCAAGGAAACTTACAGCAAGGCATACAATGAATTCAGCCAGTTCATCGCTGCGAACAATACTTTGGATAAAATGATTGCCAATGCAGAAGATGCCGGTTACAAATTGCTGGACAGAAACGACTTGTATAGCTCAGAACATGGAATCGGTGGTGTCAGAGGCACCAAGGATGCTTTGAAATGGGCGTTCGAGGCAAAAGCTGGTGAGGTTTCCGGCTTGTACGAATGTGGCGAGAGCGACCGTATGTTGGTAGTAGGTGTAGCAAGCATTACTCCTGAAGGCTACCGTCCGTTGGCTTTGGTAAAGGAGCAGTTAAGAGCTGAAATTCTCCGTGACAAGAAAGCAGAGAAGATTATGACCGATATGAAGGCTGCCAACGCAACGTCGTTCGATCAGTACAAGAATATGGCAAATGCTGTCAGTGATTCTGTGAAACATGTCACTTTCTCAGCTCCTGCCTATATTCCGGCATTGCGCAGCAGCGAACCGTTGGTAGGTGCTTATGCTTCTATTGCTGAAGTAAACAAGCTGAGTGCTCCTATCAAGGGTAATGGCGGTGTATTCGTTCTTCAGCCTTATGCAAAAGAGAAACTGAACGAGACATTCGACAAGGAAACAGAAGAGACTAATTTGGCAAACATGCATGCACGTATGGCAAGCCAGTTCATCAGTGACTTGTATTTGAAAGCCAATGTGAAAGATCAGCGTTATTTATTCTTCTAAGAATAGAAAAGACATATAGAAAAGCCGTCCGGTACTTCCGGGCGGCTTTTTCATTGTCTGCACATTTCATTTTCTATACTCTCCGTTGTCTTTGTGCGACTTTATTCCTACCTTTGCATTCTTGAATGAGTTTTGTCCTTAATGAAAAAGTAACGATATGCAGAAACGACCTCTATTAGGCTTGACGCTCTCTGAATTGCAGAATGTGGTGAAGAATCTGGGAATGCCGGGTTTCTCTGCCAAGCAGATAGCTTCCTGGATATATGACAAGCGGGTGACTTCCATCGACGAGATGAGTAATCTTTCGTTGAAACATCGGGAGCTGCTGAAAGAAATCTATGAGGTAGGTGCCGAAGCACCGGTAGATGCCATGCGTTCTGTGGATGGTACGGTGAAATACCTGTATCGGGCAGGCGAGGGGCATTTTGTGGAAGCTGTCTATATACCCGAGGACGACCGTGACCGTGCTACGCTTTGCGTATCTTCCCAGGTGGGCTGCAAGATGAACTGCAAATTCTGCATGACTGGCAAACAAGGCTTTACAGCCAATCTGACATCCAATCAGATTATCAACCAAATCAATTCGTTGCCCGAAAGGGACAAGCTGACCAATGTGGTCATGATGGGCATGGGAGAACCGCTTGATAATCTGGATGAAGTATTGAAAGCACTGGAAATAATGACCGCTTCGTATGGATATTCATGGAGTCCCAAGCGTGTCACTCTTTCTTCTGTGGGATTGAAGAAAGGTTTGCAGCGCTTCATCGAAGAGTCGGATTGTCACCTGGCTATCAGCCTTCATTCGCCGATACCTTTACAACGTCGCGAGTTGATGCCTGCAGAGAAGGCTTTCTCTATCACAGAAATCGTAGAATTGTTAAGAAACTATGATTTTAGCAAACAGCGCAGACTATCTTTTGAGTATATTGTTTTCAAAGGAGTGAATGATTCGTTGCCATATGCAAAGGAACTTCTGAAACTGTTGCGCGGACTGGATTGCCGGATTAATCTGATTCGTTTTCATGCCATACCGGGAGTGGACCTTGAAGGGGCCGATATGGAAACCATGACCACATTCAGGGATTATCTGACTTCGCATGGTCTGTTTACTACTATACGGTCATCGCGTGGCGAGGATATATTCGCCGCTTGTGGCATGTTGTCCACAGCCAAGCAGGAGGAGAATAAACAAGAATTAATATAAATTATTAACTTAGGTAAGAAGGATATTATGCATTCTTCGTAGCTTTGTGAAAAACTAAAAACAATAGAGATATGGGAAAGCACTTGTTTTATTTAAGTATGGCTCTCGTACTGACGCTTTTTTCCGCATGTAGTGGTGGTAAAAAAGGTGTGTTTACTCCGACTTCCAGCGGTCGTGCGTATGAAGTTCTGGTAGTGGTTGACCCCGGTTTGTGGGAACGTCCTGCCGGCAGGGCACTTTTCGATGTGCTTGACTCTGATGTTCCGGGACTTCCCCAGTCGGAACGTTCATTCCGCATCATGTATACTGCTCCTTCCAATTATGATGCTACTTTGAAACTGATTCGCAATATCATTATTGTCGATGTGAACAAAGACCTCTATACCCAGCCTAAATTCAAGTATGCAAGGAACGTATATGCTGCTCCTCAGTCCATTCTCACCATTCAGGCGCCGGACGAGGCTTCGTTCGAGAAGTTTGTGGAAGAAAACAAGCAAGTGATTATCGATTTCTTTGCCCATGCGGAAATGAACCGTCAGATTTCAGCGCTGAAGGACAAGCATAGCGATTATATCGCAACGAAGGTGAAGAGCCTGTTTGATTGCGATGTATGGGTGCCGGGCGAATTGACATCTACCAAGGAGGGCGAAAACTTCTTTTGGGCAGGTACGAATGCAGCTACCGGCGATCAGAATTTTGTAATCTACTCTTATCCTTATACGGATAAAGATACATTTACCAAGGAATATTTTGTTCATAAGCGTGATTCCGTGATGAAAATCAATGTCCCCGGTGCCCGTGAAGGTATGTATATGTCTACTGATTCTTTGATGACCGATGTGCGTCCCATCAGTGTGCAGGGAGACTATGCGTTGGAAGCCAGAGGCTTATGGCGTGTGAAGGGCGACTTCATGGGTGGCCCGTTCGTATCGCATGTACGTTTGGACAAGGCCAACCAGCGTATTATCGTATCGGAAATATTTGTTTATTCACCAGATAAAATGAAACGTAATCTGGTTCGTCAGATGGAGGCTTCGCTCTATACCTTGAAACTGCCTGGCAGCAAGCAGGAGGATGCGGAGATTCCGGTAGGCGTAACCGCAAAAGATACTACTAATAATAAGTAATAAAAATGGAAGACAACAAAATAAGAGTCGGCATTACACAAGGCGACATTAATGGTGTGGGGTATGAAGTAATTTTAAAGACTTTTGCAGACCCGGCGATGCTGGAATTGTGCACGCCGATTATCTACGGTTCGCCTAAAGTGGCAGCTTACCATCGTAAATCTTTGGATTTACCTACTAACTTCAGTATTGTAAACTCCGCCTCTGAAGCTGCATCTAACCGCTTGAGTGTAGTGAATTGTACGGATGATGAAGTAAAGGTAGAGTTTTCTAAACCTGACATTGAAGCTGGTAAGGCTGCACTTGGCGCATTGGAAAAAGCCATTGAGGAATATAAGGAAGGACTGATAGACGTAATTGTTACAGCCCCCATCAATAAGCACACCATCCAGTCGGAGGAATTTGCTTTCCCCGGACATACGGAGTATATAGAGCAAAAACTTGGGGATGGTGAGAAGGCTCTTATGATTCTGATGAAGGATGATTTCCGGGTTGCATTGGTGACCGGACATATTCCTGTCAGAGAGATAGCCGGAACTATCACCAAGGAATTGATACAAGAGAAACTAAAGATATTCAACCGTTCCTTGAAGCAGGATTTTGCCATCGGTGCACCGCGTATTGCAGTGCTTTCGCTGAATCCACATGCAGGAGATGGTGGATTGCTGGGAACGGAGGAGCAGGAGATTATCATTCCGGCCATTAATGAAATGGTTGCAAAGGGTATGCTCTGCTACGGTCCTTATCCGGCAGACGGTTTTATGGGGTCGGGTAACTTTACCCACTTTGACGGCATATTGGCTATGTACCACGACCAAGGGTTGGCACCGTTCAAGGCATTGGCTATGGACGAGGGAGTGAATTATACTGCCGGCCTGCCGGTTATACGTACTTCGCCTGCTCATGGCACAGCTTACGATATTGCCGGGAAGGGACTTGCCTCTGAAGATTCTTTCCGCCAGGCTGTCTATGTCGCCATAGACATCTTCCGTAACCGTCAGCGTGAGAAGGAAGCACATGCAAATCCGCTGCGCAAGCAATATTACGAGAAACGTGATGATAGTGACAAACTGAAACTCGATAGTGTAGAAGAAGATTTGTAGAATGACAAAAGCGGAAATACAACAAGTAAAATTACGTTTTGGCATCATCGGCAATAATGAAGCGCTGATGCGTGCCATTGATATTGCCATCCAGGTAGCGCCTACCGACTTATCTGTGCTGATTACCGGAGAGAGTGGTGTGGGAAAGGAGAGTTTTCCGCAAATAATACACCAGTATAGCCGGCGTAAGCATGGACAGTATATTGCCGTGAACTGTGGAGCCATTCCTGAAGGAACGATTGACTCGGAACTGTTTGGCCATGAAAAGGGTGCATTTACAGGGGCTATCGGTGAACGGAAAGGATATTTCGGCGAAGCCAACGGCGGTACGATATTCTTGGATGAAGTCGGTGAATTGCCTTTACCTACTCAAGCACGTTTGTTGCGTGTACTCGAGAGTGGCGAGTTTATCAAAGTGGGTTCTTCCAAAGTGGAAAAAACGGACGTACGGATTGTTGCTGCCACAAATGTAAACTTGACGCAAGCCATTGCCGACGGGCGCTTTCGTGAAGACTTGTACTATCGCTTGAATACTGTACCTATCCAAGTCCCTCCATTGCGCGAACGTGGCGAAGATGTTGTACTGCTGTTCCGTAAGTTTGCTTCGGATTTTGCAGAGAAGTATCGCATGCCTGCCATTCAACTGACAGAAGATGGTAAGCAGGTATTGCTGGGCTACTCATGGCCGGGCAATGTGCGCCAGTTGAAGAATATTACTGAACAGATTTCAATCATTGAGACTAACCGTGAAATCAATGCATCCATACTGAAGGGCTATTTGCCCGAACAGAATAATATACAGCGCCTGCCTGCCTTGTTTGGAGTGAAAGAAGACAAGAGTTTTGGAAGTGAACGGGAAATTCTCTACCAGGTTCTGTTTGATATGCGCCAGGATGTGACGGACTTGAAGAAGTTGGTGCATGAGATTATGGCTGAACGGGGAACAATAGCTAATCCTACGGTTGCTACATCGGCTTACTATGCTCCGGCTGCTCCGGCAGTGGTTCCTCCGGCAACATCATCCAGTGTTCCCACCATTATACACCCCTCGGTAAAGCCGGTTACTCCGGTAGACGATGATATCCAGGACACAGAAGAATATGTGGAAGAGTCACTCTCTTTGGATGAAGTGGAAAAAGAAATGATACGTAAGGCGCTTGAAAAACACCACGGCAAGCGTAAGAGTGCAGCTCGGGATTTGAATATTTCCGAACGTACGTTATACAGAAAGATAAAAGAATATGGATTGGATTAAAAAAGCGGCATATGCTTCCTTGTTGGTAAGCTTGTTATTTCTGGTGAATTCATGCAGTATGAAGTTAGGTCTTGCTCCGATAAGTTCCATTGACTATACAAAGGTGAAGACGATTTCCATTGCCGATTTTCAGAACCGGGCCGAGTATGTATATGCACCGCTGGCAACAGAGTTTAACCAAAAAATGAAGGATATGTTCATTCAGCAGACTCGTCTGCAACTGGTAAACTCCGGTGGAGACTTGGATATAGACGGAGAAATAACCGGCTACAATCAATACAATGAATCGGTGGATGCCAGTGGCTTTTCTTCAAAAGTAAAAGTCACGTTGACGGTTAACGTACGTTATGTCAATAATACGAATCATGAAGAGGACTTTGAACAACAGTTTTCAGCTTTCCAAACCTATGATTCTTCACAGTTGCTGACCGAAGTACAAGACCAGTTGATTACGCTGATGGTGAAAGACATTGCCGAACAGATTTTCAATGCAACTGTAGCTAACTGGTAAAATTATGACTCCTAACCATTTGCAGCAATGGATTCAGCATCCCGAGACGCTGAATAGGGATACTTTGTACGAGCTTCGTACGCTGGTGGCACGTTATCCTTATTTTCAGTCACTCCGCTTGCTCTATCTGAAGAACCTCTATCTGCTGCATGACATCAACTTTGGCACAGAACTGCGTAAGGCTGTGCTGTATGTAGCAGATCGCCGTATACTGTTTTACATCATAGAGGGTGACCGCTATTCCTTGAAATCCCGGAAGGCTTCGTCGTCTTTACCCGACGATTTGGAGAAAGAGCCGAGCGTAGACCGTACCCTTTCTTTGATTGACGCATTTCTGGCTACTGTTCCCGAGGAGCATTCACAGAATACCGAATTGGATTATGCGGTGGATTATACAGCTTATTTGATTCAAGAGGAGGAGCAACTTGGAACGGGTGCGGAAGATGAACCGGAAGCACCTAAACTACGCGGCCACGAATTGATAGATGACTTTATCCAAAAGAGTGAGTCTCCTGATGCCCTGGATACAAAAAGGGAGTTCCCTGTGGAGGAAGCGGAAGAGCCTGACGAAGAGGAGGAATCCACTGTGCCACTGGTAGCAGAAGAGTTGGATGACAGCTGTTTTACGGAAACTTTAGCCAAAATCTATATAAAACAGCATCGATATGATAAGGCACTTGAAATTATTAAAAAATTAAGTTTGAATTATCCAAAAAAAAATGCTTACTTTGCAGACCAAATCAGATTTTTGGAGAAATTGATTATTAACGCTAAATCAAAATAACAAAATGTATTTATTATTAGTTATCTTAATGGTGATTGCATCTGTGCTGATGTGCTTCATTGTATTGATTCAAAATTCTAAAGGAGGCGGTCTGGCATCAGGCTTTTCATCATCCAACCAAATTATGGGTGTGCGCAAGACTACGGATTTTCTGGAAAAGGCGACTTGGACTCTGGCAGCTGTTATGGTAGTCTTCAGTATTGTTTCTGCTTACACTATCCCTTCTTCTACTGGCAAGGGCGGAGATGTAATTCTGGAACAAGCACAGCAAGAAGAAAAAACTAATCCTTATAACATGCCTGTAGGTACAGCAGCTCCGCAATCGGAGGCTCCTGCAGCAGAGGCCCCGCAGGCTGAAACTCCTGCTCCTGCAGCAGAAGCACCGGCAGCAGAATAAGATAAGGATATTGCGGATGGTTTCCCGCTTGGAAAAATAAGAGAGAGGTTGACACTGAAAAGGTGTCAACCTTTTTTCGTTTTAAGGAACTATTTATTTACCTTTGTCAGCAATTATGCAATCTGATTAATAAATTGAAATCTAAATAGTACAATGACAGAACAACTAAAACTCAAATTGAATGATTCCAAGGCTACCCGTTGGGGTGCACTGGTGATTGTTGCTTTCACGATGATGGCAGCCTATTATGTAAACGACGTGGTGGCACCGTTGAAGACAATGTTGGAAACAGACCTGGCTTGGTCGAGTACCGATTTCGGATTCTTTACCGGCGGCTATAGTTTTTTGAATGTTTTTTTCCTGATGCTGATTTGGGGAGGATTGATTCTTGACCGTTTTGGCATCCGCCTCACCGGAAAGCTGGCAACCATCTTGATGGTAGGTGGTACGGCACTTGAGTATTATGCAATGACAGGGCTTGCCGGTGCTGATGCGACTTTGTTTGGAGTCAATGAAATATTTGGCTATAAAACGGGTGTGTTCATTGCATTTTTCGGTTATTCCATCTTTGGGGTAGGAGCGGAAGTTGCCGGTATTACAGTCACCAAAATCATTGCCAAGTGGTTTAAGGGGAAAGAACTTGCCACAGCTATGGGTGTGCAGGTTGCTTTGGCCCGTATCGGCTCGCAGGCCGGTTATGCCGTGGCCATTCCCTTGGCCCGTGCTTTCGGAATTTCCACACCGGTGTTGTTGGGCTTGATTCTGTTATTGGGCGGTCTGGTTGCTTTCTTCGTTTTTGCGGTGATGGACAAAAAACTGGACAAGCAGATGGAAGCCGCTGCCATTGCTGCCGGTACGGAAGATGAAGAAGAGAAGTTCTCCTTCAAGGATGTGAAGAATATTTTGGTCAATCCCGGTTTTTGGCTGATAGCTCTGCTGTGTGTATTGTTCTATTCTTGCGTATTCCCATTTCAGAAATTTGCTTCTGAACTGATGATTATCAAATATGGCATCAATGAAAATGTGGCCGGTACATTTGCCGGACTTCCGGCATTGGGGGCACTGATTCTGACCCCGGTTTTTGGTGGTTTCATTGATAAGCGGGGCAAGTCCGCATCTATCATGCTGTTGGGTTCGGCTATGTTGATATGCGTTCATTTCATTTATGCTATTCCCGATATAAACTATTGGCTGGTAGCTATTGTGCTGATGATAATTCTGGGTATCGCTTTCTCACTGGTGCCTTCTGCCATGTGGCCGGCTGTGGCCAAGATATTCCCGGTTAGCCAGTTGGGTACGGCATACGCATTGATTTTCTTTATCCAGAATATCGGTCTTTGGGGTATTCCTACGTTGATTGGATGGGTGCTCGATGCATACTGTATATCCGGTGAGAAACCTGATGGAACGAATATGTATGACTATACGGTGCCTATGTGTATTTTTACCGGTATTGCCTGCTTGTCTTTTATAGTGGCTTTGCTGCTGAAGAAGGCGGACAAGAAGTATGGTTATAAACTGGAAGAGCCTAATATTCAAAAATAATAGGGAAAGCGAATATCGTATGATGGAAATACCTGAAGGAAAAGTAAGTCTGTTGGACGCTGTTCCGGTCCGCTGCGGGCATATTACAACCGAATGGGAAGGGGAGTGCGCTGTACTCACCTACCCACGGTTTAAATACGAATGGATGCGTCGTTTTTTGTTGCCGAAAGGAATGTCTCCCGATATTCATGTCAGGTTGGAAGAACACGGCACGGCGGTCTGGAATCTGATAGACGGACACCGTACTGTGCGTGAAATCATCTCTTTGCTTGCCCGGCATTTTGGGGAGGAAGAGAATTATACTCCCCGTGTCACGGCCTACGTGATGCAGTTGCGTAAGGACGGATTCATTCAATTGACAATAAAGGATTGAGCATCGAGTGGGGATTATTATTCCCTATCCACTTTTAGCAGTCCTCCCGTTGCCGTGTCAAACAGCACTTTGATGGTTGAGTTCTTGTTGAACAGTACCGGTGCAAGGTACTCTATGGTACCGAATTGGGTGATGGGAAGTTGGTCATCAAACAATTTCCTGTTGTTATACACCAGCGTCACTTGCGCTTTGCCCGGAAGATTGTAGGCCACACCGTCTGCTTTCTTTTTGCTCTCCTCGGTTGCAGATACATCGGGACTCTTGAGGTCGGTGACAGTGATATAGTACGGCTCACCGGCAAGGTCATTGTTGGCTACCACTCCCAGCTTTTTGGAGAAACGGAAAGCAACTTCATCTTTCATCTCTTTGGGAGTCAATCGGATGGTGAATGTTTTGGGCTCTTTCTTTATTTTGCCCGAGAACATTTCTGTCATGGAGCTTTCTTGCTGGTTCAGATTGTCGAGCATCAGCTTGAGTTGGGCACCGTCCTTGGGCATATTGTCTGCTTCGCCGCGCAGGAGGGCGTTCTTGCTTTCACGGATGCTGTAGATTTCCTTGGCTACCAGCTCGGCCATCTTGGCACTGGAGTTGGACATCAGTATTTCTTCCGTCAGAAAACTGCGCGGGTCAATGTCGTTTTCGACGGCTTTGGCTTCAGGAGCCTTGGCTGCCGGCTTGCCACTGAACGGAATGTTGATGGAGCGGACAATCCCGTCTTCGGTGAGTTCCATGAGAGGGGCCACGGTCTTGTCTTTCATCTTGACGAAATAGACATTATCCTTATCCGGTACACCGATTATCCGGGTTTCCACCTTATCCAATGTCCAGAACTCTTCCGGTTCGGCAGATACATTGTTGAGACGCAGGTAGCGGTCGGCATATTTGCAAAATTCTCCGGGAGTATAGGTGTGCTTGGTGGCTTGCAATAAGATTTCTATTTCTGTTTTGGGCAACATATAGGTTACTCCGTAGTCTTTGCCACGCATCACACCGGTGGTTACCTCTGTCTGTGCAATGGCGGCAGCGGATAGAAACAGAGCAGAGAGCATCAATATATTCTTCTTCATAATGTACATTCGTTTAGACTGATTTAGCTAAGAGGCAAAGTTAGTGAAGTTATCTTTGTTGAATAATAGCTTTATATATTATTAACAGAGCTGACAAACTGTATGCAAACCGGCATGTCGACCACGATGTCTTGATGGGTATCTTCCAAAAGCCCGGTAACTTCGTTTCGTCTGTATACCTGAATGACGTTGCTGTCACGGCAGGCGGTAAGCAGATATTTGCCGTTGGGTGTAATGTTGAAGTTGCGGGGATGGATGCCGGTTGGCTGATAGCCTGCCTTTGCCAGAGTCCCGTTTTCGGGATTCACGGCAAAGATGGCAATACCGTCTTCCTTCAACCGATTGCTGGCATAGAGGTATTTCCCGTCCGGGCTGAAATGGATGTCTGCACTTCCACGGGCAGCTACGGTGTCGGCTGCGATGGTCTGTATCTGTTGCAGGCGGCCGTCATCGTAACTGAAGGCAATGACCTTGCCGGACAGTTCGTTGATGAGATAGGCGAACTTTCCGTCCGGGCTGAATGTCAGGTGGCGCGGACCGGAATCGGCCTCGATATCAATGGCTTCCTGGGAAGGATGGGGAATGGGGTCACTGGGATGTACGACAAAGCGCAGGATACGGTCGGCACTGAAGTCGGTGGCGAAGATATACCTCCCATCCGGTGAAAAGACCGTGCAATGAATATGTGGAGTGGCTTGTCGTGTGGCATCGGGGCCGGTGGCTGCACCTTGGAAGAGGGTGTCAGCAGGAGCTAAAGTACCGTCTTTCTGCAAGGGAAAGACAGACATGCTTCCACCGCTGTAGTTGGCTGTCAACACTTCCCGGCCGTTGGTGGCCACGTAGCAGGGGTCGGCGCCGAAGGTCGGTACGGTGTTCAGCAGGTGCAGTTCTCCCGTTTCTTTGTCGAAAGAAAGTGAACTGAGGGCGGCTGTACTGTCGTTCATCTCGCTGACGGCATATACAAATTTACCATCTTGCGACGGGACGAGATAAGACGGATTTGGCAATGCCGCTGAACTGAGCGGAACTGCCCTTCCCGTTTCTTGGTTGAAGCGGAAGGTGTAGATACCTTTGCTTGAACCATTGGTGTAAGTACCCACCAGCATGGCGAGTTCGTCTTGGTTGCCGCTGGCGTTCTTTGGAGAAGAGCCACACGCTGTCAGACCTAATCCGAGCATACAGAAAAGAAGTGTTTTCATTATTTTAGCACATTAAAATTCCACTTCCGCAACACCGACGCGGTCATCGTTCAGCACGATGCGGAGGTCGCTGGCGGTAGTTCCCTTGAACGGATAGGAAATCAGCTTGCCATATTCGCTGACGGTGCCCGAGTATACAGTCAAGAACTGTCCTCCACCGCCCGATAGCTGGATTTCGAAGGTTGCCGGCAGGTTGTTGTCGCGTGTAAAGGCGATGGCAACCCTGTCTGCCTTGGTTCCGTTCTTTAAGGCAAAGGTAATATAATCTCCTTTATTTCCTTGCCATGTGGTATTGATTTTTCCATCGAGCACGTTTTCGGCATCTTCCTGGTTGGTGCTGGCACTCACACGTTTTGCCGGTTTCCGGGCCTCGATGGCCTTGGCACGCATCTGATAGTCTTCTACGGTCAGCGTTCCGTTCAGGCGGATGTCTTCGGACGAAGCACCGGCCATGAGGACGAAGTCACCCGGTTCCACCACCCATTTCATGTCGGCATCCAGGAGCTCAAGGTGCTTGCGGTCGATGGTGAAGGACAGCTCCTTCGTCTCACCCGGTTCCAGATGGACGCGTTCAAAGCCTGCAAGGTTCTTTTCATAGGTAGTGATGCTGCTCAATACGTCTCTGATATAGAGTTGCACCACTTCGTCTCCGGCACGTTTCCCGGTATTGGTCACCTTCAAACGAATGGTTGCCGATTCGTTCGGGGTAATGGTTTTGGGGCTGATGTCGAGGTCGGAGTATTCAAAAGTGGTGTAGCTCAGACCGTAGCCGAAGGGATAAAGCGCTCCGTTGATGCGTGACATGTTGCCGTCGGGTCCCGGATTCTTGCCGCCGTCTATCTGTGAGGAAGGCTTGCAAGGGAAGTTGAAAGGAATCTGGCCTACGGTCTTGGGGAATGTCACGGTCAGTTTTCCACCGGGGTTGTAGTCGCCAAAGAGGATGTCGGCAAGGGCTGTTCCGCCTTTGGAGCCGGGATACCAGGCTTCGAGAATGGCGGGGACGAACCGGTCTGCCCAGTTGATGGAGAGCGGACGTCCGTTGATGAGTATCAGCACGACGGGCTTGCCCGTGGCCTGTATGGCTTGGAGCAGTTGCAACTGGCGGCCGGGCAGGTCGAGGCTGCTGCGTGACTTGTTCTCGCCGCAGGTGCGTTGCCCTCCGCCTAAGACCACTACTGCAACATCGGCCCGACGGGCATTTTCCACGGCTTTGTCCATCTCGCTTTGTTCATCGCCGGTCAGCGGGTAGTCTATGATTTCACTTTCGGGCCAGTGGGCATCCACCAGGTCACAGCCTTTGGTGTAGAGCACTTCTGCCTTGCCTTTCGTCTTCTCTTGAATGCCTTTGAGCACGGTGGTCACTTCTACGGCAAGGGGACCGTAGTGGGTCAGCGCGTAGCCTTCTTCGTCGGCATTGGGACCACAGACAGCAATTCTCTTGATGGCGTTGATGTCCAAAGGCAGCAGGTCGCCATCATTCTTCAGCAGAACGACAGACTCGCGGGATGCCTGCAAGGCGATGGCTTCGTTTTCCTCCTTTTCTACTTCACAGTCGGCACCGGCGAGGTCCGTCTGATAGGGAGCATCGAACAGGCCGATGAGGAACTTCACCCGGAGTATGTCGCGCACACGGTTGTCGATGACCTCTTCACTCAGCCCGCCCTCTTTCACCAGTTCGCGCAGGGGAAGGACGAAGGAATCGGGGGAACGGAACGTACAGCGTACATTCAGTCCGGCTTCCACACTCTGGCGGACGGCTTCTTTCATGTCTTTGGCAGTGCCATGCTTGGTGTAGAGGTATTCCACGGCGTCACTGTCTGATACTACGTAGCCACGGAAGCCCATTTCGCCACGCAGCCGGGTGGTCAGCCAATAATAGCTCCCTTGGATGGGAATGCCGTCGTAGTCGTTGTACGAGCTCATGACCCCCAGCATGCCGGCCTCCTTGATGACCCGTTTGAAGGGGTAGATGTGTATGTTTTCCACTTCCCGCGGTGACATTTGCGGGTCGACGCGTGCCATGCCTTCGCGGGCACCTTTGTTGTTGCTGTATGCGGCAAAGTGCTTGCCGGTGGCGGCCACCTGATGGTTGTGTTGCAGGCCTCGTACCATTTCGATACCCAGTTCGGCCACCAGGTAGGGAGATTCGCCATATACCTCTTCGTAGCGTCCCCAGCGTTGGTCGCGCCCTACGTCGAGGATAGGGGCGTAGACGTTGGTGTAGCCCAGCATGCGCGCTTCACGCCCGGTGATGAGTCCCACTTTGTGAATCAGTTCGCGGTTCCAGGTGTGTCCCAATCCCAGTTGGGTGGGGAAGTTGGTGGCACGGTAACTTTCCACGCCGCGTATGCCTTCGTTGGTGAAGTCTACGGGAATGCCGAGCCGGGTATCTTCCACAAAGAAACGCTGCACTTCGTTCAGTGCCCATGCATGGCGCGAGGCTGGCCATACATTTTCGTTGTCCGAGGGAGGGAGTCCCCATTGTTGGAAACCGTTCAGATGCTCGTCGATGGCACCGATGCCGTCTTTCCACAGCATTTGCTTCCATTCGGGGGTGGGGAGGGCATCCTTCAGCACTCGTTTGTAACCGTAAAGGGTTACCATCTGGCAGGTTTTTTCTTCCAATGTCATCTGCTGCAATAAGTCCTCGATGCGGGCATCGAGTGGGGCGGCAGGGTCTTCGTACACATCTTTCACTCCGTTCTTGTTGAAGTCTATCCAGCCTTTGTGGTACAACTCACTTTTCGCAGGTTTGTACGTGGCCGGTGTCTTGGGCGTCTTTTGTGCCGATAGCAAAGTACCGCTGCTTAGCAGCAGTGTAGCTACAATAAGTCTTTTCATGGTGAATCACGCTTTTTTATCTTTGAGGCAAAGGTAGGGGAATTGTGTGGCAGGCAATGGTAAAATAGTTCATATTTAGTCCCAATATCTTCCGGAGGGCAGGTTTTGGCGGGAGATGTTGCCTGCGTTGGTCTACCGGGACAGATGCGGCTGGCGAGGCTGTTCAGGTCTGCCAGGGAGGCAGACTCAATCCCTTGGCAAGGATGTCTGAGGTAAGGGATAAGGTTTATCTTGTGGCTGGAGATGTATATCTTCAGCTTAAAGATGTACATCTTCAACCTCGAGATGTGTATCTTCAGCCTGAAGATGAAGTTTGTCATAGAGGCTGGATATTCTTATGATAGAAGGCGGACGCTCTTATAATACGGGTCGGATGCTCTGTGTAAGGGCCTGCATCCTTTTACTTTATAGCGCTTGTGAGATAATGAAATAGTGGAGCCGCATAAGGATGGCAGAGATGCAAACGGAGTGAAATGGAATCAAATAAGGCATAAATTTGTGTCATTGTATCCATGATACGGAAAATAATGCGTATCTTTGCCTCGGAGAATAAAAGCAGAGATATGCATCCGGGGTTTCCGGGTAGTTATAGTCCTGATATATTCTTCTTGATTTTCTGCAAATTATGAAGTCATGGGGTTGACTGGATTTGACAGCGGGCAGAAATGGTAGGTAAGCATGCAGTGCGTCGTCGATTTGCACTTAAATCTCAGTCTTCAAAATTTTATCTGGCGAAAGACAATTTGCTCTTGCTGCTTAATCGAATCATAGTAGATTAGCTTAATCCCGATACAAGGTGTTGGGACGAGACATCACTCGGAAGCTGTTGCTCCGAAGC
>CAJJYX010000020.1 GCA_905197435.1 uncultured Bacteroides sp. | reverse complement strand
ATAGGTATAAATTTTATTTGTTTGTTAATGTGTCTACCTATTTCAGCATAAGACACTCTGCATGTGGAAACGGGCGTTTCTTATAGGTGAGAAACTGCAATGTGCTTATTCCTAATATGATAAGTATATAGATATTGGCGTTCCGGGATGCTCTTTCGGGTGTGATGGAAGAGGTGTAAAGTGAGGGTGTGGCATAAAAATAAACTTCTGAAGCATAAAAACAAACTTCTGAGGCATTTGTAGTGCAGACTGACGAAATATAATGTACAATCCCCACATAGTTTTACCGGCGATGCCTAAAAATAACTTGATACATGCTTTCTTGGCACTGAAATGAAATTCCGGCATAATGCGTGGCAAGTTCTCGAAAAATCTTATTACCTTTGCAGGTCACTTTTGAAAACAATAAAAATATAATGATATGAATATCTCTTATAATTGGTTGAAAGAGTATGTCGATTTCGATTTGACACCGGATGAGGTTGCTGCCGCCCTGACATCCATCGGACTGGAAACGGGAAGCGTGGAAGAGGTACAGTCCATTAAAGGCGGACTGGAAGGACTGGTCATCGGTGAAGTGCTGACATGCGAAGCTCATCCGAATTCAGACCACATGCACGTCACTACAGTAAACCTGGGACAAGGTGAACCCGTGCAGATTGTATGCGGTGCCCCGAATGTAGCTGCCGGGCAGAAAGTGGTAGTGGCTACTTTGGGTACAAAACTGTATGACGGCGACGAATGCTTTACCATCAAGAAATCAAAGCTTCGTGGCATAGAATCTGTCGGCATGATTTGTGCTGAAGATGAAATAGGTATCGGTACGGATCACGCAGGCATTATTGTACTGCCGGAAACAGCCGTTCCGGGCACACTTGCCAAGGATTACTATAACATCAAAAGCGATTATGTGCTGGAAGTGGACATCACTCCCAACCGTGCCGATGCTTGTTCGCATTATGGCGTGGCACGTGACTTGTATGCCTATCTGATACAGAACGGTAAGCAGGCTGTCTTGAAGAAACCTTCAGTAGATGCTTTTGCGGTAGAAAATCATGACTTGGATATCAAAGTAACCGTAGAGAATAGCGAAGCATGCCCCCGATATGCCGGTGTAACGGTGAAAGGGGTTACGGTGAAGGAGAGTCCTGAGTGGTTGCAGAATAAATTGCGTATTATCGGCCTGCGCCCTATTAATAATGTAGTGGATATCACTAACTATATTGTTCACGCTTTCGGCCAACCGTTGCACTGTTTCGATGCAGATAAGATTAAGGGCGGTGAGGTGATTGTAAAGACAATGCCGGAGGGTACTCCGTTTGTAACCCTTGATGGCGTAGAGCGTAAATTGAACGAACGCGACCTTATGATTTGTAACAAGGAAGAGGCAATGTGTATTGCCGGTGTGTTCGGCGGCTTGGATTCCGGTTCTACGGAAGCCACCAAGGATGTGTTCCTTGAAAGTGCTTATTTCCATCCGACATGGGTGCGCAAGACTGCCCGTCGTCATGCACTGAATACAGATGCTTCCTTCCGTTTTGAAAGAGGTATCGATCCGAATATCACTATTTACTGCTTGAAGTTGGCTGCTTTGATGGTGAAGGAGCTGGCAGGAGGTACTATTTCTTCGGAAATAAAGGATGTATGCGCTGCTCCTGCCAAGGATTTCCGTGTGGAGCTTGCATACGAGAAGGTGAATTCACTGATTGGCAAAGTAATTCCGGTGGATACCATCAAGAGTATTGTGACAAGCCTGGAAATGAAAATTGTGAACGAAACACCTGAAGGGCTTACACTGGATGTTCCTCCTTATCGTGTGGACGTGCAGCGCGATTGCGACGTGATAGAGGATATTTTGCGTATCTATGGATATAATAATGTGGAAATTCCAACCACTTTGAAGTCTTGCCTGACTACCAAGGGGGAATATGATAAGTCCAATAAGCTGCAGAACCTGGTTGCCGAACAGTTGGTAGGCTGTGGTTTCAATGAGATTCTGAATAACTCTTTGACCCGTGCCGCTTATTATGACAACCTGGAATCTTATCCATCGAAGAATTTGGTAATGTTGTTGAATCCGTTAAGTACAGATCTGAATGCAATGCGTCAGACACTGCTTTTCGGTGGGCTGGAAAGTATCTCGCACAATGCTAACCGCAGGAATGCAGATTTGAAATTCTTTGAGTTCGGTAACTGTTATTACTTCAACGAGGAAAAGAAGAACCCGGAAAAAGTGCTTGCCGCTTACTCTGAAAATTATCACCTTGGATTGTGGGTGACCGGCAAGAGAGTTGTTAATTCATGGGCTCATCCGGATGAGAACAGCTCTGTATATGAGTTGAAGGCGTACGTTGAAAATATCTTTACCAGATTGGGACTGCACATGCATGATTTGGTTGTCGGCAATCTGACCGATGACATTTATGCTGCCGGCTTGTCCATACAGACAAAGGGTGGAAAGAGGCTGGCTACTTTCGGTGTCGTAACAAAGAAACTGTTGAAGGCATTCGATATTGACAACGAAGTGTACTATGCGGATTTCAATTGGAAAGAATTGCTGAAAGCCATCCGGAATGTGAAGGTAAGCTATACGGAAATATCCAAGTTCCCTGCCGTGAAGCGTGACTTGGCGTTACTGCTTGACAAGAAAGTACAGTTTGCCGAAATAGAGAAAATAGCATACGAAACGGAGAAAAAACTGCTGAAGGAGGTTTCTCTCTTCGATGTTTACGAGGGCAAGAATCTGGAAGTCGGCAAGAAGAGTTACGCGGTAAGTTTCCTGCTGCAAGATGAGAATGCAACATTGAACGATAAGCAGATTGACAAGATTATGTCTAAACTGGTGAAAAACCTGGAAGACAAGTTGGATGCTAAGCTGCGTTGATTCATGATTCAAAATATATAATTATAATTTAAAATACAGTTCCAATGGGAAGAGCGTTTGAATATAGAAAAGCTGCCAAATTGAAAAGATGGGGTCACATGGCAAAGACCTTTACAAGACTGGGTAAACAAATTGCTATTGCAGTGAAGGCCGGTGGTCCGGAACCGGAAAATAATCCGACACTGCGTTCGGTTATTGCAACCTGCAAGCGTGAAAACATGCCGAAGGATAATATTGAACGTGCTATCAAGAATGCGATGGGTAAGGACCAAAGCGACTATAAGGGTATGACTTATGAAGGATATGGCCCTCATGGTGTAGCTGTCTTTGTAGATACGCTGACCGATAACACTACTCGTACAGTAGCCGATGTGCGTTCCGTATTCAACAAATTTGGCGGTAACTTGGGAACAATGGGTTCACTGGCTTTCTTGTTTGACCATAAGTGTGTATTTACTTTCAAGAAGAAAGACGGCATTGATATGGAGGAACTCATACTTGACTTGATTGACTATGATGTAGAGGAAGACTACGAAGAGGATGAAGAAGAAGGTACTATCACTATCTATGGCGATCCGAAGAGCTATGCTGCTATCCAGAAGCATTTGGAAGAGTGTGGCTTTGAAGATGTCGGCGGTGAGTTTACTTATATTCCCAATGACATGAAAGAGGTGACTCCCGAGCAACGCGAGACTATCGACAAGATGATAGAGCGTCTCGAAGAGTTTGATGATGTACAGACGGTTTATACTAACATGAAACCGGAAGAAGGCGAAGAATAATGACATATACATACAAGACGCAAGGTACATGTAGCAGTAACATCGAACTGGATGTGGAAGATGGTATTGTGAAAGAGGTGGCGTTTTGGGGTGGATGTAATGGAAACCTGCAAGGACTTTCACGCTTGGTGAAAGGCATGCCGGTAGATGCGGTGATTGCCCGTTTGGAAGGAATCCGCTGCGGAAGACGTTCCACTTCCTGCCCCGACCAATTGTGCAAGGCTTTGCACGAGATGGGGTATTGAGCCTCCTGCCTGAAAGAATGGATAAGAAGAGCCCTTGACATTGAAAGATGCCAGGGGCTTTTTTTGAACCTAACATGAGCGCATTTGTTATTATTTGAGTATTTTTACACTCTTAAATGAGTAGATACAATGAAGAATATTTTTAAAGACTTGAAACGGAGAGACCACAAGCGCTATTTGGGCGGTCTGGACGTTTTTAAATACATAGGCCCCGGACTGCTGGTGACTGTCGGCTTTATTGATCCGGGGAACTGGGCGTCTAATTTTGCCGCGGGTTCTGAATTTGGCTATTCGTTACTTTGGGTAGTGACTTTATCCACCATCATGCTGATTGTATTGCAGCATAATGTGGCGCATCTGGGAATTGTAACCGGATTGTGCTTATCTGAAGCCGCAACCAAATATGCTCCTTCGTGGGTGTCGCGTCCCATATTGGGCACAGCGGTATTGGCTTCCATCTCGACTTCGTTGGCAGAGATATTGGGAGGTGCCATTGCCTTACAGATGTTGTTTGACATTCCCATTATATGGGGTTCTATCTTGACTACTGCTTTTGTGGTCGTCATGCTTTTCACTAATTCCTACAAGAAGATAGAACGCTCTATCATTGCTTTTGTTTCGGTCATCGGACTCTCCTTTATCTATGAACTGTTTCTGGTAAAGATAGATTGGCCGCTGGCCGTACAAGGGTGGGTGACACCTTCGTTTCCGCATGGAAGTATGTTGATCATCATGAGTGTGCTTGGCGCAGTGGTGATGCCGCATAATCTGTTCCTGCATTCGGAAGTGATACAGAGCCATGAATATAACAAGAAAGATGATACGTCCATCCGCAAGGTCCTGAAATATGAATTGTTCGACACTTTGTTCTCTATGATTGTGGGATGGGCCATCAACAGCGCCATGATACTGTTGGCCGCGGCGACTTTCTTTAAAAGTGGTATTCAAGTGGAAGAGCTGCAACAGGCCAAATCTCTGTTGGAACCGTTACTGGGAAGTAGTGCTGCCGTAGTTTTTGCATTGGCGCTACTGATGGCGGGCATATCTTCTACGATAACAAGTGGTATGGCGGCAGGTTCCATTTTTGCCGGTATTTTTGGAGAATCCTATCATATTAAAGATAGCCATTCACAGGTAGGGGTGATATTGTCGTTGGGCATTGCACTGCTGCTGATTTTCTTTATCGGAGATCCGTTCAAAGGATTGCTGATTTCGCAAATGATACTGAGCATCCAGCTGCCGTTCACGGTTTTCCTGCAAGTGGGACTGACTTCTTCGCACAAAGTGATGGGGCAGTATGTAAACAGCAAATGGAGCACGTTTGTGCTTTATGCCATCGCTGGGGTAGTCACAGTGCTGAATATCATGCTGCTGGTCTCTGAGTTTGCATCTTGAATAATTCACTTCTATGAAATTAAATAAGTATGAAGATCATCACATATAACGTAAATGGGTTACGGGCTGCCGTGACCAAAGGATTCCCTGAGTGGCTGGCACAAGAGCAGCCCGATGTCCTTTGTTTGCAGGAGACAAAACTGCAACCGGAACAGTATCCGGCGGAAGCTTTGGATGCATTGGGCTATAAGCATTATCTATATTCTGCACAGAAGAAGGGGTATAGTGGAGTGGCCATTCTGAGTAGGCAAGAGCCGGATCATGTGGAATACGGTATGGGTATTGAAGAATATGATAACGAAGGACGCTTTATCCGTGCCGACTTCAGCGATATTTCCGTCGTAAGTGTTTATCATCCTTCTGGTACCAGTGGCGATGAACGCCAAGCCTTCAAGATGGTTTGGCTGGAGAAATTCCAGGAGTATGTATTGGAGCTGGAACGTACGCGTCCGAAGCTCATTCTTTGCGGTGATTATAACATCTGTCATGAGGAAATAGATATTCATGACCCCATCAGGAACGCCACCAACAGTGGATTTTTGCCTGAAGAGCGGGAGTGGATGACGCGTTTTCTCAATGCAGGATTTATAGATTCCTTCCGCTGGCTTCACCCCGACAGGCAGGAGTATACGTGGTGGAGTTACCGTTTCAATTCGCGTGCCAAGAACAAAGGATGGCGCATTGACTATTGTATGGTGAATGAGCCGGTGCGTCCGATGCTGAAGGAGGCAAGGATATTGGGGGACGTTGTCCATTCGGATCATTGTCCGATGTTATTGGAAATTGCAGATTGATGATGGAAACAAAAGACAGAATAGGAAAAGCGGTGGAGCTTTTCAAAAGTGGCTATAACTGCTCACAATCGGTGGTGGGGGCTTTTGCAGACATGTACGGTTTTACGGAAGAACAAGCTTTTCGTATGTCTGCATCTTTTGGTGGCGGTATAGGCCGTATGAGGCAGACATGTGGGGCTGCGTGCGGTATGTTCCTGCTGGCAGGATTGGAAAAAGGTGCAGTAGATGGTAAAGACCGTGAAGGCAAGGCGGCAAACTATGCTTTGGTGCAGGAGTTGGCTGCTGAGTTCAAGAAACGAAACGGCTCTTTGATCTGTGCCGAACTGCTGGGGTTGAAAAAAACGGAAGGTTCACCGATTCCGGAAGCGCGGACAGAGCAATACTATGCTAAACGCCCTTGTGTTAGAATGATAGAGGAAGCTGCCCGAATTTGGACCGAATACTTGGAAAAAACACGTTCAGAGTAAGAAAGTAGAACTTTTTCAGTCTCTTGGGCTAAAAAAGAGTCTAATAACGTGTTATATAACATAAAATTATCTATCTTTGCAGCGATATAAAAACACCGACATCTCTGTGCTTGGAGATGAGGATAACGTTTAACTAAAAGCAAATAGAAATGTTAAAAGAAAAAGCTGGTATTGTTGCAGGACAGATTTGGACTGCACTGAATGGCACGGATGGCTTGACTCACAAGCAAATCAAAAAAGCAACAAAACTGATCGACAAGGACTTTTTCTTGGGATTGGGCTGGTTGTTAAGAGAGGACAAGGTTTCTACTTCTGAAGTAGAAGGTGAATTGTTTGTAAAGCTGAACTAAGCGAGGAATTGATTAGAATGTTATAAAAAGATGCGTTGGTACATGAATATGTTATCAACGCATTTTTTTTATTTGCTCTGTTTTCATTATCTTTGCGCACCCAATTAATAGATAGCTGTTGACAATGAAGAATATACGAAATTTTTGCATTATTGCCCATATCGACCACGGTAAATCAACCTTGGCAGACCGTCTGCTGGAATTTACCAATACTATACAAGTAACTAACGGACAGATGCTGGATGACATGGACCTTGAGAAAGAAAGGGGTATCACCATCAAGAGCCATGCCATACAAATGGAGTATATATATAAAGGCGAAAAGTATATTTTGAATTTGATTGATACTCCGGGACACGTGGACTTCTCGTATGAAGTGTCACGTTCCATCGCAGCCTGCGAGGGAGCACTGCTTATTGTAGATGCTTCACAGGGAGTACAGGCACAGACCATTTCAAATCTATATATGGCCATCGAGCATGATCTGGAGATTATTCCGGTTATCAACAAATGTGATATGGCGAGCGCTATGCCCGAGGAAGTGGAGGATGAAATCGTTGAACTGTTGGGCTGCAAGCGTGATGAGATTATTCGTGCTTCCGGCAAAACGGGAATGGGAGTGGAAGAGATTCTGGCCGCAGTCATTGAGCGTATTCCCCATCCGGAGGGTGATGAGGAGGCTCCGTTACAAGCATTGATTTTCGACTCTGTTTTCAATTCGTTTCGTGGCATCATTGCATATTTCAAGATAGTGAACGGCGTGATCCGCAAAGGGGATAAAGTGAAATTCTTCAATACGGGTAAAGAGTACGATGCGGATGAAATCGGAGTGCTCAAAATGGAGATGGTATCACGCCCGGAATTGCGCACGGGTGATGTAGGTTATATTATCTCGGGTATTAAAACCTCTAAAGAAGTGAAAGTAGGTGATACGATTACACATATTGCCCGCCCCTGCGAAAAAGCCATTGCCGGTTTTGAAGAGGTGAAGCCGATGGTTTTTGCCGGTGTGTACCCAATCGAGGCTGAGGATTTCGAGGATCTGCGTTCTTCCTTGGAAAAGTTGCAGTTGAATGATGCTTCGCTGACATTTCAGCCTGAGTCTTCATTGGCCTTGGGCTTTGGTTTCCGTTGCGGTTTTCTCGGACTGCTCCATATGGAGATTGTGCAGGAACGGCTTGACCGTGAATTTGACATGAATGTTATCACAACCGTGCCTAACGTTTCCTACAATATCTATGACAAGCAGGGGCACATGACCGAAGTGCATAATCCCGGCAGTATGCCCGACCCTACCATGATAGACCGTATTGAGGAACCTTATATCCGTGCTTCGGTGATTACCACCACTGATTATATCGGTCCGATTATGACTCTTTGTCTGGGTAAGCGTGGCGAACTGGTGAAGCAGGAGTATATCTCCGGTAACCGTGTGGAGATATACTATGACATGCCTCTTGGTGAAATAGTTATCGATTTCTATGATAAATTGAAGAGTATTTCTAAGGGCTATGCTTCTTTTGACTATCATTCCAACGGTTTCCGTCCTTCCAAACTTGTGAAGCTGGATATTTTGTTGAACGGCGAGCCGGTGGATGCTCTTTCTACCTTGACTCACTTTGACAATGCCTATGAGTTGGGACGCCGGATGTGCGAGAAGTTGAAAGACCTGATTCCAAGACAGCAGTTTGATATTGCCATTCAGGCTGCTATCGGTGCTAAGATTATCTCTCGTGAGACAATTAAGGCCGTGCGTAAGGATGTGACGGCCAAATGTTACGGTGGTGATGTGAGCCGTAAGCGCAAACTGCTTGAGAAGCAGAAGAGAGGTAAGAAACGAATGAAACAGATCGGTAATGTAGAGGTTCCTCAAAAAGCATTCCTGGCAGTATTGAAGTTGGATTGATCCTTGAATAAATTACGCACTGAGGTAAATTACCCACTGAGGGACTTCCCATTAAAGCTATCTTGGTATGATGCAGTAGAGGCTGTATTCAATGTATTTTTATATGTATGCCTGAGTTTTATCATGATTGATGCGGAACGTGAATGTGAAGCCGGAATCATCTTTATAACTTTGAGATGTAATTGAGGATGGTTCGATATTGATAATTTTTGTGTTCACTATGGTGCTTAATTTAATTTTAACGGGTATATTTGTATTGTGGGTGAAAGAAATGGCATTGATTAGCTATAAGGGGTGGCCAGGATAGGTTTTCTTCTATAGGAAAGGATAAAATCTTAAATCAAATAATACTACTTATGATTATTTTGCGTACTGTGAAAAACATTTCGTCACTGAATATAATGGCGAGTATTCTGTTGTTTCTGACGGCTATTTTGGCTGCTGTTATCGCTAATTCACCGATGGCTTCACTGTATCAGGGCTTTCTTTTGCAGGAGTTGCATTTGCGCATCGGAGACTTCAACTTATTCTCACATGGCGGGCATCCGTTAAAAATGATTGAATTTATAAATGACTGTCTGATGACTGTTTTCTTTCTGGCCGTGGGGTTGGAAATAAAGCGGGAATTGCTGGTTGGTGAACTTTCTTCTTTTCGTAAGGCATCTTTACCCTTTGTGGCGGCATGCGGAGGTATGTTGTTACCGGTTATTGTTTATTCGACTTTAGTTATTCAGGGAACCCCTGAAACACGCGGTATGGCTATACCGATGGCAACAGATATTGCTTTTTCATTGGGTGTACTCAGTCTGTTGGGTAAGCGGGTACCGTTGAGCCTGAAAATTTTCCTGACTGCATTTGCTGTAGTCGATGATATCGGCGGTATTCTGGTCATTGCAATCTTCTATAGTTCCGAAGTAGCTTATGGATATCTTATTGTGGCTGCCATCCTTTATTTTTTCCTTTATTATATGGGAAAATTCGGTATGACGCAGAAGATATTTTTCCTTCTGATAGGTGTGATTATTTGGTATTTATTTCTTCAGTCGGGTATTCATAGCACTATTTCCGGAGTGATACTGGCATTTGTGATACCGGCCCGTCCTCGTTTGGATGCCGGGAAATACATTAAGCGTATCCGTGATATTATCGGCGAGTTCCCCGTTTCAAAATCTGATAACATCATATTGACTAATGAACAGATTGCCACTCTGAAACAAGTGGAGCGTGCTTCTGACTATGTGATTAGCCCATTGCAATCCTTGGAAGATAATTTGCATGGTACGGTGAACTTTATAATACTGCCTCTTTTTGCTTTTGCCAATGCCGGGGTAGTGCTAAGTGGAGGTAGCGGAGTCATAGGAGATGTCAGTATAGCAGTAGCTGTGGGATTGCTCTTGGGCAAGTTCATCGGTATTTTTCTGTTTACTTGGTTGGCGATTAAGAGTGGCTTGTCTTCGATGCCTCCCGGAATGAATTGGAAAAGTGTTGCAGGAGTATCTCTGTTGGGTGGTATCGGTTTTACGGTATCTCTATTTATTGCCAATCTTTCTTTTGCAGGAGATTATCCGGATTTGCTGAATCAGGCAAAATTCGGTGTGCTGTTGGGAACCATTGTTGCGGGCATATTGGGATATATCGTGCTGAACGCAGTATTGCCAAAGGTCAAGGATAGATGAAGAGGGTGTCAAAGCTCTGACTGGCATATCATTCAGTCAGAGTTTTGACACATTTATATTAGTGTGGCAGTAATCTTTTATTCTTTTATATGAATCAGCGCATTTGCCAGAATAGCTGTTATTCCTCCGGTTGTAATTCCTGAAGAGAAGATATTTCTTAGAGTTTCGGGAAGCTGGCATAGTATTTCCGGGACAAGTTCCACACTCAGTCCCAAAGAAAAACTGATGGCCATGACTAATGTTGCCTTACGGTTGATTTCCTGTGCAGCAATGATACGTATGCCTGCTGCTGCCACAGTTCCGAACATAAGCAGGGTGGCACCGCCCAATACCGGTTCCGGCATTAATGAAAACACCAGGCCCACAGCAGGGAAGAGTCCGAGTATTACCAGGAACCCTGCTATATAGTAACCTACATAGCGGCTTGCAACTCCCGTCAATTGTATCATCCCGTTGTTTTGGGCAAATACGGAATTTGGAAAAGAGTTGAGCATACCTGCCAGCATGGAGTTGAAACCATCGGCAAGGATACCGCCCGAAGCGCGTCTTACGAAAGTATCCCCTTCTACCGGTTCACCGGATATCAGCGAATTGGCTGTGATGTCACCGTATGCTTCGATAGCGGTAATCATGAAAATCAGTCCCAAGGCAATGATGGTTGATATGCTGAAGTCCAATCCGTAACGGAAAGGCATCGGGAGATTGAATCCGCCATAGTTTTGTATGGATGAAAAATCTACTATCCCCATAAACCATGCCACGATATAGCCGATTCCCAATCCGATGACAATGGAACTCATTCTCAGATACCGGTTGGAGCTACGGTTGAAAGCGATGATGAGCAGTAATACCAAGGCAGCCAGTCCGACATGGTGCAGGCTGCCGAAACTACCGTCCGCTTGTGCTGCTGCACCGCCTCCGCAAGCTGTAATTCCCACTTTTATCAGACTCATTCCAATGAGTGTGACAACGATTCCCGAAATGAGGGGAGTAATGATTCTCTTGGTATATTTCAATATCCGGCTGATGAACATTTCTACGGTAGATGCGGCGATGCAGGAACCGAAGATAAGTGGAAGCCCGCCCATGGTGCCGGCAGCAATGATAGGCCCTATAAAAGAAAAGCTGGTTCCCTGTATGCAGAGTAATCCTGTGCCCAATCCTCCGAACCTGCGGCACTGGATGAAAGTTGAAATGCCGGAAGCGAACAATGCCATGGATACCAGGTAACCGGTTGTCTCAGCATCGAGTTTCAGTGCTCCGGCAATGATTAGGGGAGGGGTGATGATGGCAACGAATATGGCAAGCAAATGTTGCAGGGCGGCAAAGAATGCTTCCTTGAAAGGTGGCTTGTCATTCAACCCATATATCAGCCCGTTCTTTAACTTTTCTCCTTCTTGATTGTCCTCCATGTGTGAAATGGTTTATCTGATTTTGATTTCACAATTATCCAGACTCTCGATGATGGCAAGTGATTCCACATGGATACCTTGTTCGCGCAATTCGTCGCCACCATGCTGGAAAGCTTTCTCGATGATGAAGCCCATACCGGCCAGTTCGGCACCTGCCTGCTTCACGAGGTCAATCATGCCTTTGGCTGCGTTGCCATTGGCAAGAAAATCGTCGATGAACAAAACCTTGTCACCCGGACAAAGAAAGTCCTTGCTGACACAAACTTCGTACGAACGGTTCTTGGTGAATGAGAATACGGTGGTGCTCAGCATGTTCTCCATAGTACTGGGTTTCTTCTTTTTGGCAAATACTACAGGTAATTCCAGCAGATAGCCTACCATGATGGCTGGGGCAATTCCGCTTGCCTCTACCGTGATGACCTTATTGATGGAGGTGGAAGCAAACCGTCTGACAAATTCCACGCCGATGGATTTCATCAGGATGGGGTCCATCTGGTGATTGATGAAGTTATCTACTTTCAGGATGCCTCCGGGGAAGCATTTTCCGTCTTTGAGAATGCGGTCTTTCAGAGTTTTCATGTTGGATGTTTTATTGAATGTTATTGTTTTCTTCTTCTGTTTCTTCTTGACTGGCGTCTTTGGGCAGTAATCTTGGAGAAATACGCTTCTTGGGAGTGAGACTCATGCCCTTCAGCATCTCGGCTTGGCGTACTACACTGCCGTTGCCGTCTGAAAGCTGGTTGAAGGCTTTGTCGTAATCTTTTTGCAAGCTGGCCAGCCTGTCTCCGATACCGAGGAAGGTGTCGGTGAAGCCTGCAATTTTCTCATATAGAATGGTGCCGCGCTTGATGATGGCCTGCACATTCTTTACCTGGTTCTCCTTCTTCCAAAGGTCGAGCGAGAGGCGCAGGGCGCTAATCAGATTGGTGGGGCTCATCAGTACCACCTTTTTGTTGTAGGCATATTCCCAGAGGTGGGCATCGCTCTGGATGGCGAGGAGGTAAGCACCTTCGGTAGGGATGAACATCATGACGAAATCCGGCGACCGGGCGTCGTAGTGTGAGTAGTCTTTATGACTGAGTTCGTCGATGTGGGCACGGACGGATTGCAGGTGTGCTTTCAGAAAGCGTGCCTGCTCCTCCTTGTTCTCAGCAGAGGTGTAGGCGGCATATGCAGTCAGTGACACTTTGGAGTCGATAATCATTTCCCGTTCATCGGGATATTTTACGATGATGTCAGGCTGCATTTTTTGTCCGCTCTCTTCATTGACGATGGCTTCACCACGTTCGTCCTTGAGAAACTCCTGGCGGAAATAGTGCTCGCCTTCAATCAGTCCGGAAGCCTGCAACAGGCGTTCCAATATCATTTCGCCCCAGTTGCCTTGCATCTTCGAATCTCCTTTCAGGGCACGGGTCAGGTTGTTGGCATCTTCGCTGAGGCGGTTGTTCAGTTCCACCAGTTCCTTGATGCGCTCTCCCAGCGAGAAACGTTCTTTGGCTTCGGTGTTGTATGCTTGTTCCACTTTTTGGCGGAAGTCCTTCAGGTTGTCGCCCAACGGACGGAGCAGATTGCCCAAATGCTCGGCATTCAGCTTGGTGAAGTCTTCGGCTTTGCTTTGGAAGATGCGGTTTGAAAGATTCTCGAACTCCGTATTCATGCGCTTGTGCAGTGCTTCGGCTTCTTCCTTTTGCAGCTTTAGTAATTCTACTTCCTTTTTTGCTCCGTTGATTTCTGCCTTCAGTGCGGCAGACTTGCGGTCTGCCGCCAGATAGCCGACTGCGGTTCCGATGATTATCCCTATAATCAGTAGTAATATCTCCATAGATACATTGATATGTTATCCGCAGCTTTTCTTATTGCGTCAATATTTCGTTTCCATCTTCGGTAATTAAGATTTGGCTTTCCCATTGGGCGGAAGGCAGTCCGTCATCTGTACAGACGGTCCATCCGTCGGCTTCATCAATAAAGACTTCGTAGGTTCCCATATTAATCATCGGTTCGATGGTGAACGTCATGCCTGGTACTATCAGCATGCCTGTACCACGTTTGCCGAAGTGTTCCACATCCGGTTCTTCGTGGAATTTAACACCGCAGCCATGTCCGCAGAGGTCGCGTACCACGCTGTAGCCATTCTTTTCGGCATGTTCCTGGATGGCGGCGCCTACATCGCCGAGGCGTGCCCAAGGCTGTGCGGTCTGTATGCCGATGTCGCGGCACTCTTTGGTCACTTGTACCAGCCGTTGCATGTCGGGGCTGACTTCGCCAATCATGAACATGCGTGAAGCATCAGAAAAATAACCTTTATAAATGGTAGATACATCGACGTTCACGATGTCACCGCTTTTCAGGAACTCCTTGGTACTGGGAATACCGTGGCATACGACATCGTTGATGCTGGTGCATACGCTTTTTGGAAAACCTTCGTACATAAAAGGAGCGGGAATGGCATCATGGTCTGTTGTGAAGCAATACACCATGTGGTCAATTTCAGCAGTAGACATGCCTTCGCGGATGTTTTCGGAGAGATAATCCAGCAGGGCAGTGTTGATTTTGGCACTTGCACGGATGCCCGCCAACTGTTCTTCTGTGCGGAGTGCGTTTCGCATCGGCAGTTTATATCCTTCTTTCTTATAGTGTTGAATTCTGGCTTCTACTTCGTCGGAATAATTTTTAGGAGTAAACCGGGCTCCTTTCATGAACCTTTTCATTGTCTTTATCTTTATTTATGTGACTGCAAAAATACACAATAATGCAGGTGCTTGTACTATCAAGCGCCGAAAAAACATTTGTTTTCTTTATCCTTATGTTGGTTTATAGGCTGTTCACCACTTCTATTTCGCTTCTCGAACTGTCTATCCGCCGCACTTGTATCTGTGTCTTTATGCGTTCTTTCAGTCCTTCCACATGGCTGATGATACCTACTTTCTTGCCACCCATCCGGTGTAGTTTTTCCAATGTATCCATTACAGTATTCAAGTAGTCGTTACTCAGTGTGCCGAAACCCTCGTCGATGAACAGCGTGTCTACCGAGAGACTTTGGCGGCTGAGGGAAGAAAGGCCGAGGGCAAGCGACAGGGATACCAGGAAGCTCTCGCCGCCCGACAAGGTGCATGCCGGACGGGCCGAACCTCCTTGGTGGAAGTCGCGCAGCAGGATGGTGAGAGAGCCGGCCTGGCACTCCAGTTCATAGCGGTCGGTCAAGCGTTGCAGATAGAAATTGGCACCGGCCAGCAGCTCTTTCAAAACAAAACTTTGGGCGATGTTGCGGAAGTTCTTCCCCCGTTCATCACCGAAGTGGCGGCAAAGGCGGTCCCACTTCAGATACTCGTTGCGCAGCAGGTCGGCATACTCTTTTTCTTTCTTTATCCGGTTGATGTTGTGCGTGTTTTCTTCCAGGCGCAACTTCTGTTGGCCGATGCATTGGTTGCCGGCGGTTATCTTTTCCTCAAGACTTGTGATGAGTGCATCCAAGGTTTCGGTGTTTTCTTCTTCTTCCATTTGGGGCTTCCGGCCGATATGCTCTTCTATCTGTCCGGCTGTCAGGTTGAAAGTGGTCAATGCGGCGACTCCTTCCTCTTTGAGTACTTGCAATGAGGCGCGTAGTGACTCTATCCTATGGGCAGGCCAAGAGGACAGCATAGTGATACGTTCCTCGTTGAGAGCAGGGTGTGTTGCATAGAAAAGGTTTAAATCTGCCTGCAAGGTTGCGATGTTAGTAGTGGAGGTCGATATGCTTTGTCTCAGTCCGCTTGCCTGCGTATTCAGATTGTTCCAGGCTATCCCTAAGTTTTTAATTTCCTTTTCCTCTTGTGCCGGTGTATTGTGCCAATCAGGAAATGCCGTACAGACGCTTTCGCAGTTTGTGTTTATTCCTTCCAGTTCTTTATGGATAAGGGCGATGGCAGAATTCAGTTCTCTCTGCTTCTCTTGTGCCAGTTGATAGTGGCGGGCAGCTTGTGCCAAACGGTCAATGAAGGAGAGGGGAGAACTTTCCCATTCTACCTTCCATTCCTTCCAAAGGATATGAGGGGTGACGCGGCTCATGATGGTACGCACGTTCTCTTTTTCGTTGGCAATGAGTGATTCGTAATGTGATATATTGCTTTTCAGTTCATTCAGGCTTTTGTCGGCAGTGTTGAATGCCTGGCGTGCGGTGTCCACGCTTTCCTGGCATTCATTCTTTTGCCGTTGCAGGGTTGTGATTTGTGCACTGAGCTTTTGGGCTTCGGCAAGCTTTTCATTCAGCTTTTCCAAATCCAGCTTATTCTCTTCCAATTGCTTCTCCAGAGTTTCACAGGTGGCAGAGGAAATACCGGTAATGTTGCATTGGGTGCATCCGGCTTGTGCCTCTGCGTAGGCAAGCTCGTAGCTTTTGAGTGCTTTTGCCGTGGACAAGCGGGCATTCTCCGCCAGTGCTCCGTAAGCCTTGGATTCTGTCCGGTTGTTGTTCAAGGCTTGTTCGGCTTCCTTATATTCTTTCTCCTTTGTTTCCAAGGATGTTTTTATGGGGGCAAGGACAGATTGGAAGTCTTCGTCTTTGCATAGCGATTTGATTTCTTGGCCGCATACGGGGCAAGTGTCTCCAACGGCAAGCCGGGAACGCGCTTCTTTTGCCCACTCCTCTATGGCTTCCTTTTGCTTGTTGTAGAGTGCATGGATGTCCTCATAACTTGTCTTCTTGCTGTTGAACTCTGTTTGCAGGATGTTGTACTGCCTTTGGCATGATTCGACTTTGGCATTCAATGCTTTTTCATTTTCTTTCGCGTCGTTCAGTGTTTTTTCTTTTTCGGCCAGTAGGGACAAGGAAGATAATGCTTGCAACAGACTTTCGCGTGTGGTGTCGAGCTTGTTCTTCCTTTCTTGCAGGGCCGGGTGGTCCATGGCTTCAAGCTGTGCATTCCGGTTGTTTATGTCAGTCTGCAATGCATTGTTCTCTTGCTCTTTCCGGTTGAGGACGGCTTCTTTGTCTTTGCGGTTCTTTATCTTCACGGGCTGTTGTGCAACGAGCTTTTCGAAGTGCTCGCAATAAGTGCTGATGCGTGTCCGGGTATCGAGTGCGGACTTCAGGTCGGTAATGATGGACTGGCTCTGCTCGAACATAGGCAGCAAGGACAGATGCTCTTGCAGATATTCCTCGGCACGGTGCAGCTTGTCTTCTTGTTCCTTCAAGAAGTTTTCCAGCCACTTGGTCCCTCAGCTCAACCGGGCCACGGACGTTTTCAGAATCTCGGCTTGTGCATCGTTCTGCTGTTGTTGCTGTTGCTGCTGTTTCAGGGCGGAAAGCCAGTTACGGGCATCGGCGGTGGCATTCCATTCTTTTATAAGCAGTTCTTTCTGTTTGAATTCATCCGATTGCAGTTGTGCTTGTTTCTCTTCCCAAATCTTTTTCTGCTGTTCACGGGCGAGGAGGAGTTCGGAATACTTCTTCAGCCAGTCCCGTTTTGCAAGGGCCTTGTTTTTCTGTTCATGGTCTTCCCGGACTCCGGCGCTTTGTGTGGCTATGGTTTCATTGATAGCTGCAATCTCCTCTTCCGTCAGGAGGTGGATGCCTTCCAGTTTCCGGTTCTGGTTTTCGTATTCTGTCCGTCTTTCCTTGGTGGCTGCATAGATTTCGGCACCTATCTCGGAGTAGATTCCGGTACCGGTCAGTTTTTCCAGAATATCCGATTTCTCGCTTTCCTTGCTTTGCAGGAACTTGGTGAAATCGCCTTGTGCCAGCATGGTGGTGCGGCAGAATTGTTCGAAGGTCAGCCCGACGGCAGTTTGTATTTCCGATTTTATCTCATTCTTCTTGTTGAACAGTATGCCGGTCTTCCTGTTTTCCAGTGTCCAGCGTACGTCCTGCACAGCTCCTGAGGCCTTGCGGTGTGCCCGTGCCACGTACCAACGGGCGTTATAGGGCGTTTCATTCGAGCCGGTGAACGCCAGTTCCGCCCATGCCTCGCAGGTGTTGCGGCGCATCAGTTGCCGGCTGTCATTGATGGCAATGTCTTCCTTTTTGGCAGAGAACGATTGGCTCAGGTCTTTGTATCTTTCGTTCTCGGCATGCTCCATGCGGGGCGTTTCGTTGTAGAGTGCCAGGCAGATGGCGTCGAGAATGGTTGTCTTGCCTGCGCCGGTCTCGCCGCAAATCAGGAAAAGGGATTCTTCGCTCAGCGGACCGTTCTCGAAGTCGATGACGGCATCTTCTATGGAGGCGAGGTTCTTTATGGTGAGTTTCTGGAGTTTCATGTTCCGGACAGATGATTATGGGTTGTTCTTGTTTTTCACTTGTTGTACCACGGTTTCCATCAGCTGGCAAAGTTCCGCATCCATCTCTTCACCTTCGGTTTCGCGGTAATAGAGTTTGGCAATATCGAGGGGAGACATCTCTTGCATTTCCTGGATGGAGATGTGCTTTATTCCTTTAGCGTCGGTCTGCCGTTCGTGGGTGGTTTTGATATAGCAATATTTGCATGCCTTTCCTTTGGCGGCATTCGAGGCTTTTTCGTTGCAGTCGGGTGGCAGGTAACCTTTTGTCAGTACATTCAGGCGGAGGTATGCCGGCTTCTCTTCCGGATATTCTTCCAGCAACTTCAAGGCCTCTTCAAAGGGTACAGGGGCATGAGGCAGCGTGACGAGAGGGATGGGGTTTTCTATATTCCTTGTACTTATCCGCGGCTCTGCTCCTTTCTCCAACTCGATGATGGAGACGGAATGGGGATAGGTCTCATCGAAGCTGACGGGGAGGGGAGTGCCGCAATAACGTGCGCGGTGATGGCTGCCTTTGATGTCCTGCGGGCAGTGGATATGTCCGAGTGCCAGATAGTCGTAACCTTCTCCCATAGTGCTGAGGGGGACATACTCTATGCCGCCGATACTTTCGTCGTGCCCGCTGCGGTCACTGCCTTCGATGGAGAGATGTGCCATGAGAACTACAGGCAGGTGTGCCGTATTTCTCTTTTCCACTTCGTCCAGCAGCGCCTGGAAGAAACATGCCTGCCGTTGTTCGCGAGGAGTTTCGGCATCCAGTATGGGGAAGTTCTGCGGATAGACATGCGGCACGGCTACGACGTAGCCTTTTATTTGTCTCCCGTTTCTTACTTCGATGATGTGCTTGTCCAGATTCACTGTTTCAGCTGTACGTTCGATGCTGCCCACGACATTCAGGCCGAAATGTTGCCATAGGTTGCTGTCTATCTCCAGTTTCGAACTGCTGTCATGGTTGCCGGCAGTTACTATGATGGTCATTTCAGGACAGGCCTTGTGAATGTTCAGCATGGCGTCGGTGTACATCTTCTGCGTGGCGGCGGCAGGGGACGAATAGTGGTAGATGTCTCCGCTTACGACCATTGCATCAGGCTTCTCTTCGGCTGTTATCCGGGAGAGTTGCGTCAGAAAGGCTTGCTGCTCGACGGTACGGTCGTAGTTATAGAGGGCATGTCCCAGGTGCCAGTCGCTGGTATGTAGTATCTTCATTGCGGGTTGTTTTTTCTGAGGATATATATCTTGTGTGTTCCCCTGCCTTTATAGTCAAGGCCGGTTTCCGGTTGTGCCAGCCATTCTTTCAGTTCGCGCGAGGCACTGCTTTTCAGGAGTCCGGTCAGACGGCAGTAATCCGCCAGGGTCATGAATACGTTCTGCTTCAAGTATTTTTGGGCTCGTTCCAGCCGTTCTTGCGGGGAGAACATCTGCGATGATTGCCGGAACTTTTCGGTGGAGCGCTTCAGATGGCACTGACGGGCTGTATTGTGCAGCAGCTCCTTGTCTACCTTGAAATGAATATCTTTCAGGCAGATACTTGCTGCATTCCGTTTGGCATCACCTTCTTCACCGCTTTCCCGCTCACGGTCTCTCATCAATCCCAGGGCGGGAGTGAAGACCCCTAATTTGTCTATTTTCACGGAGTGGCCTTGGCTCATTTGGTAGGCTATTTCGTCGGTGACGGCTTGCATCAGCCCTACGATGTCTCCCTTGGTGAAAGACGATGCGTATGACACTTTGTCGGCAATGGTTTCCAAGTCTACTTGTCCGTACAGCTTCATACGTGGATAAAGGATGCGTTTGCCTTCCTCGTTGGGCAGGTTCAGTTCCTGCATGTTATATTCTGCCATGATGGTAGGGGCTCTTCAAATGGTTGATAATAGGCATTTAGAAAGTTTGTTCCAAGCGTGTGGATATGTGTTCCAACGTTGCGGATGTCTGTCCCAAAGCTTGGAACGGACGTTCCAAGTGCGAAGATAAAATTTATTCCTGATACTTACAAAGTTTAAGTCTAATAGTTGGGAAGTATTCTGTTAATGGTTTGGAAGTTTTTTGTTATAGGTTTGGGCGGAAAAGCCAAGTGTTTGATTGGAAAAAACGCTATCTTTGGCAAGTGAAACTCTATTGACGAAAAAAAAGGAAATTATGTACGAATGGGCCAATGAAATGAACTGTGCCGTAACCGTATGCGACACAAAAGGAGTCATCCTATATATGAACGAAAAGGCATGCCGTACGTTTGCCAAGCACGGTGACCTGATAGGCAAGAACCTCTTCGACTGTCACAATCCTCAGTCGCAAGCCAAGATACGCGAACTGCTGGAAACGGGAGGAGTGAATGCCTACACCATCGAGAAGAACGGCATCAGGAAAATGATTTATCAGACAGCATGGAAGCAGGACGGCGTTGTCTGCGGGCTGGTGGAGATTTCGATGGAGATACCCGGAGAGATGCCGCACTATGTGAGAAAATAACAAAGTGATATATGATATGAAAACTCTTTCTAATTCTGAATTGACAATCAAAGTTTCTCCGCACGGAGCTGAGTTATGCAGCATCTGGTGTAATGGGAAAGAATACCTGTGGCAAGCTGACCCCGCTTTCTGGAAACGGCATTCTCCGGTGCTTTTCCCTATTGTGGGCAGTGTTTGGGAGAATAAATACCGCCATGAAGGTAATTCCTACACATTGACGCAACACGGTTTTGCCCGTGACATGGATTTTGAATTAATACTTGAGCGGGAGAATGAAGTGTATTATCGATTGGTAGATAACGAGGAAGCGCATCAGAAATACCCTTTCCCTTTCTGCCTTGAGATAGGTTACCGGATAGACGGAAAGAAGATTGAAGTGCTTTGGAAAGTCATCAATACAGGAACACGGGAAATGCACTTCCAGATAGGAGCACATCCCGCCTTCTATTATCCGGACTATGATGCGGAGACAACAGACCGGGGGTACTTCGGGTTTGATAAGACGGAAGGTTTGCGCTACATCCTTATCTCCGAAAAGGGCTGTGCCAATCCGGACAAGGAATATCCACTTGAACTGGTGGACGGCCTGCTGCCTTTGGACACGCATACCTTTGATAAAGATGCCTTGATTATGGAAAACAGCCAAGTGAAAGAAGTCACATTATATGATAAGGAGAAGAAGCCTTATCTGAGCCTGTGCTTCGACACTCCGCTTGTGGGATTATGGTCGCCTCCGGGCAAGAATGCTCCGTTTGTCTGTATCGAACCGTGGTACGGGCGTGGTGACCGTGCGTATTATCAAGGCGAATATAAGGATAAGGAGTGGATGCAGCATTTGGCATCGGGAGAAGTCTTTAAAGGTGGATATACAATTGATATAAGATAAAAAATGAAGGAGGATACTGAAAATAATTCGGTATCCTTTTTCTTTGGAGAATGCAATGTGGCTATCTTTGCAGCAGGTAAAAAGATAGTTTATTGGTTGTTTTTTAAAAGGTATGAAGAAGAGTCTTATTGCATTGGCATTCGGTACGTTGGGCTTGGGAATTGCCGAATTTACAATGATGGGCATTTTGCCCTATGTGGCTACGGATTTGGACATCAGTATTCCCGTGGCCGGTCATTTTATTTCTGCGTATGCGTTGGGCGTCTGTTCTGGTGCACCCATGTTGCTTCTGGCTCGCAAACGTCCTTTGAAGCAAATTCTACTGGTTTTGATGACGTTGATGATTGTTGGAAATATCAGTGCGTCTATGGCGCCCAATTATTGGGTCTTGCTGTTGGGGCGTTTTGTTTCCGGACTTCCCCATGGCGCTTATTTTGGGGTGGCCTCCATTGTGGCAGGGAAACTTGCTGATAAGGGAAAAAGCTCGGAGGCGGTTTCAATTATGATAGCAGGAATGACTGTGGCCAATTTATTCGGTGTGCCGTTGGGCACTTCTTTGAGCCATATGATTTCTTGGCGTGTCACTTTTTTGTTGGTTGCTTGTTGGGGACTGGTTACACTTTATTATATATGGCGTTGGGTGCCGTCTGTCGAAGGGCTGAAGGATACAGGGTTCAAAGGGCAGTTCCATTTTCTGAAGAAGCCGGCACCGTGGCTCATATTGGGAGCTACCACTTTGGGCAATGGCGGTGTGTTCTGCTGGTATAGCTACATTACTCCGCTACTGACTCAGGTTTCCGGTTTTAGTGCAGAGAGTATTACGGCACTGATGGTGCTGGCGGGATTCGGAATGGTTGTCGGTAATTTGGTCAGCGGACGTATGTCCGACCGATATACTCCGGGAAAAGTGGGGACGGTGGTGCAAGGGATGATATGTCTTGTTTTGCTATTGATATTTTTCCTTTCACCCAATCCTTGGTGCTCTGCAATATTGATGACACTTTGTACGGCAGGTTTGTTTGCAGTCTCCAGTCCGGAGCAGGTGCTGATGATTCGTGTCGCTCCTGGAGGAGAAATGCTGGGGGGCGCTTGCGTGCAGATGGCATTTAATCTGGGGAATGCTATCGGAGCTTATACCGGTGGCCTTGCTTTGAGTGGCGGATACCGTTATCCGGCATTGGCCGGTGTGCCGTTTGCATTGACGGGGTTTGTTCTATTCCTTGTCTTCTACAAGAAATTTCAGGGGAAGTATTAAGCGTTTCATTTTTTTTCCGTATGTTTGTCCGGCTAAAATACAGTTTATGAATAATATGATGAGATACACAAAAGTTCTGCTCCTGCTATGTTTAAGCATGGTGGTATTTTCCTCGTGCGAACAAGATGACGAGACAATCTTCGATCGTTTGCTCAGATATGGATGGGCCGGTGATTTAGGCTTCTCAGACTGGGATGGAGAACCTTTGGAAAGCGGGCTGCTATTTGATGTAAATGGTTTCGGTACAGATGAGCAGTGCTATTTCGATGATTCTGATCATATTGTCTCTTCATTGCCCTTTCGCTGGATGATAAATGACGGGATACTTTCCTTGGACTATGGTAATGACTATCCTATGATTGAGATATATGATGTTTATATTTCAGGCGGCGAGCTGAGTGGAATACTATATGTGAACGGTTTTAGGGATGGGCCTGTTACATTATATGCTTATTGACTAAAAAATGAAAGGCGGAACATCTGATTGGTTCCGCCTTTCATTTTTACTTATTCTTCAGAAACAGTTTCTTAAACTCTCCCGGATAAGGTGTCTCAAACCGCATCAACTCTCCCGTGACGGGATGATAGAAACAGAGTTTGAAAGCATGCAAGGCCAGGCGTCCGATGGGATTTACATCTTCCAGTCCATAGCGCCCGTCGCCGATAATGGGATGCCCCAAGTCCTGCATGTGCACGCGTATCTGGTTTTTACGTCCTGTTTCCAGATTCAGTTCAACGAGAGAATATCCATTGGCGCGTTTGATGGTACGGTAATGTGTAATGGATTCTTGTCCTCCGTCATCTGTCGGGCTTGAATATACATACAGCTTACGGTCTGTTAACCAGGAAACCACCGTCCCTGCGTCTTTTTCCATTTCACCGACAACTACAGCCACATATCGTCGGTCTGTCACAATGTCGTGCCAGTTATCCCGCAGTGTATGTTGGGTCTTCTCGTCTTTGGCAAACATCATTAAGCCGGAGGTGTCACGGTCTAAACGGTGCACGATGTATACACGGTGCTGCTTGCCTGAGCGCTGTACATATTCATTCAGGATGTTGTAGGCTGTACGTTCCTTTTGTCTGTCAGTGTTGACGGATAACAGTCCCTGCATTTTCTCTATCACGATGATGTAGGCATCCTCATATACAATCTTTATCAGCTTATGGTTGAACTCCTTTCGGCCTTTCTCGCGGCTGATTTGCACTTTCATACCCGGTTTCAGGGGAAAATTGTATTGGGTAGTGATGACACTGTCCACATATATAATGCGTTTGCTCAGCAATGATTTAAGCTTGGTACGGCTGGCATCCGGCATTTTGGCAGCCAGAAACTCCATGAGTTCCATCGGTTCTTTTACCATGTAGTCCGTATATTGCGTGCGGGCCCTTGCTGTGATTTTTTCTTTTGCCACGTTTTCTGTAGTTAGCGGTTAATGATTAGTGATTAGTGATTGGCTCTCAATTCGAGAAGTACTACATTCTCCACATGGTGGGTATGCGGGAACATGTCTACCGGCTGAACGGCCTTCACCTTATATTTTACATCGAGCAGTTGCAGGTCGCGCGCTTGTGTAGCCGGGTTGCAACTGACGTATACGATACGTTTGGGTTCTGCAAACAGGATGACATTCACTACATCCGGGTGCATTCCGGCACGGGGAGGGTCGGTGATGATGACATCGGGGCGTCCGTATTGGTTGATGAAGTCCTGCGTCAGCATATCTTTCATGTCTCCGGCAAAGAATAGGGTATTCTTTATTCCGTTGATTTCGGCATTGACCTTGGCGTCTTCAATGGCCTCGGGCACATATTCTATTCCGATAACCTGGCGTGCTTGCTTGGATACGAAATTTGCAATGGTTCCCGTACCTGTATAAAGGTCGTAAACAAGCTCGTTGCCGGTCAGACCGGCAAAACTGCGTGCTACTTTATAGAGATTATAAGCTTGCTCCGAATTGGTTTGATAGAAAGATTTGGGACCTATTTTGAAGCGCAATCCCTCCATCTCCTCGAAGATATGGTCTTTTCCCTTGAAGGTATATACTTCGAGGTCGGTGATGGTGTCATTGCACTTGTTATTGATGATGTATAGCAAGGAAGTGATTTCAGGGAATGTATCTGCTATGTACTGCAGCATTTGCTTGAACAGAACCATTTCCTCTTCCTTCTCTATCTTGCAGATGAGGATAACCATCAGCTCTCCGGTGGTGGAGGTACGTACAATCATGTTGCGTAGCATACCTTCGTGTGTACGCAGGTTGATGAAGGAGTAGTTGTGCTCATAGGCATAGTCGCGTACTGCATTGCGGATGCGGTTGGATATATCGTCCTGAAGCCAGCATTTCTCTATGGCGAGCACTTTGTCGAAAGCGCTGGGTATATGGAAGCCTACGGCATTCATCTGTTCGTACACTACATCCTGTTGGACCTCTTCTGCCGTCAGCCAACGTTTGTTGGAAAAAGTGTACTCCAGTTTATTCCGGTAGAATTGAGTTTTTTCTGAACCTAATATCGGAGAGATTTCCGGAAGTTCTATTTTGCCGATGCGAGTGAGGTTGTCCGTCACTTGCTTTTGCTTATACTTGATTTGTTCGGAATAGGGGAGAACCTGCCATTTGCAACCACCGCATACGCCATAATGTTGGCAGAACGGGATAGCTCTTACTGCCGAATATTCATGGAATTTCACAGCTTCGGCTTCAGCATAATGATGCTTTTTTCTCTTAATTTGCAGGTCAACTACATCGCCGGGGACGACATATGGTACGAAAATAACCAAATCATTGACTTTTGCGATGGCTTTTCCTTCGGCAGCCACATCTGTAATTGTTACCTTCTCCAGTAGGGGAAGTTCTTTTCTCTTTCTTGCCACTTTTACACCAATCTAATAATTTCTTCGACAAAAATAGACATTTTTTCGGGATTTCTCTCTATGAAGTGGAATATTAAATTTTGCAATGTCGAAATTGCATTTTAGCATAAAGTTTTCAGGGAAAAAGTTTTCTAGTCTGCGAAATATCCTTAGATTTGCGAACAGAGAAGAAAAATCACTATCAAAAACTTTAAATTTATATTATGGGCAAAAAAAGAGTTTATACCTTTGGTAACGGTCAGGCAGAAGGAAAGGCCGATATGAGAAACCTCTTGGGGGGTAAAGGTGCCAACCTTGCAGAAATGAACCTGATAGGAGTTCCGGTTCCTCCGGGCTTCACAATAACGACAGAAGTTTGTACGGAATATTATGAAATGGGGCAGGACAAAGTCGTTGCTCTGTTGAAGGACGAAGTTGAGCAAGCCATTGCTCATGTGGAAACACTGATGCGTTCCAAATTCGGTGATGTGGAGAATCCGTTGCTGGTTTCCGTACGTTCAGGTGCACGCGCTTCCATGCCGGGCATGATGGATACCATCCTGAACCTTGGCTTGAATGATGAAGTGGTAGAAGGCTTGACACGCAAGACAGGTAATGCACGCTTTGCATGGGATTCTTACCGTCGTTTCGTGCAGATGTATGGTGACGTGGTTTTGGGCATGAAGCCGGTGAATAAGGAAGATGTGGATCCGTTTGAAGCTATTATAGAAGAGGTAAAACACGCTAAAGGCGTGAAGCTGGACAATGAACTTGAAGTGGAAGACCTCAAGGAACTCGTGAAGAAGTTCAAGGCTGCCGTGAAAGAACAAACCGGAAAAGACTTCCCGACTTGCGCATACGAGCAATTGTGGGGAGCTGTCTGTGCCGTATTCAACTCTTGGATGAACGAACGCGCCATCCTTTACCGTAAGATGGAGGGAATTCCCGATGAATGGGGTACTGCTGTAAGCGTTCAGGCCATGGTATTCGGTAATATGGGTGATGGTTCTGCTACGGGTGTCTGCTTCAGCCGCGATGCTGCTACCGGTGAAGACCTTTTCAATGGTGAATATTTGATTAATGCACAGGGTGAAGACGTGGTTGCCGGTATACGTACTCCGCAACAGATTACAAAAATCGGCTCTCAACGTTGGGCTGAATTGGCCGGTGTAAGCGAAGAGGAACGTGCCGGCAAGTATCCTTCCATGGAGGAGGCCATGCCGGAAATCTATAAGGAACTGGATGCTTTGCAAACGAAACTCGAAAACCACTATAGAGATATGCAGGATATGGAGTTTACAGTACAGGAAGGCAAGCTTTGGTTCTTGCAGACCCGTAACGGCAAGCGTACCGGTGCCGCTATGGTGAAGATTGCCATGGACTTGCTTCATCAAGGTATGATTGATGAAAAGACTGCATTGATGCGCTGTGAACCCAACAAATTGGATGAGTTGCTTCACCCCGTATTTGACAAGTCTGCCTTGAAACAAGCCCATGTGCTGACTCGTGGTCTTCCGGCTTCTCCGGGTGCCGCTACAGGACAAATCGTATTCTTCGCCGATGATGCCGCCGAGTGGCATGCAGCCGGCAAGCGGGTGGTGATGGTGCGTATCGAGACTTCTCCGGAAGATTTGGCAGGTATGGCTGTTGCCGAAGGTATCCTGACCGCACGTGGCGGCATGACATCGCACGCTGCTGTTGTGGCTCGTGGCATGGGTAAGTG
>CAJJYX010000019.1 GCA_905197435.1 uncultured Bacteroides sp. | reverse complement strand
AAATGGCTTGCTCAAGGCACAATCTATCCTGACTGCATCGAGTCGCTGTCAATCACAGGAACGGTCATCAAGAGCCACCACAACGTGGGCGGACTGCCTGAGAAGATGAATCTTAAGCTCTGCGAGCCTCTGCGACTGCTCTTCAAGGATGAAGTGCGCCGCGTGGGACGAGAGCTCGGCATGCCCGAGCATCTCATCGGCCGCCATCCGTTCCCCGGACCTGGCTTGGCTGTGCGCATCCTCGGCGACATCACTCGCGAGAAAGTGGAAATTCTTCAGAATGCCGACGACATTTTCATCCAAGGCCTCCGCGACTGGAACCTCTACGACAAGGTTTGGCAGGCTGGCGTGATTCTGCTGCCTGTGCAGAGCGTGGGCGTGATGGGCGATGAACGCACTTATGAACGTGCAGTGGCTTTGCGTGCCGTTACTTCCACCGATGCCATGACGGCCGACTGGGCACACCTGCCTTACGAATTTCTGGGCAAGGTATCCAACGATATTATAAATAAGGTGAAAGGGGTGAACCGCGTAACATACGATATATCTTCAAAACCACCCAGCACAATCGAGTGGGAGTGAGTTTGACCAATGATAGTGATGAGGGTGTGCCGGAACTCTGACGGAATGATATGACTGTCAGGGTTTCGTTACACCCTCTTTCAGAATAACAAAAACAATAAAGAATAGAACGATGAAACTTTTATGTGTGATTGCTGTCTTTTTGTGCATGCCTTGGGTAGCCTCTGACGCACAGAAGCAGGATTGGGGAAATTTGAAACGTTATGCAGAGGCAAACAAGGAACTGGTTCGGAAGGGAAAGCAGAAAGACCGTGTGGTTTTTATGGGCAACTCTATTACGGAAGGCTGGGTTGCGAACGATGCCGCCTTTTTTGAAGACAACGGTTATGTGGGCCGCGGCATAGGCGGACAGACATCTTTCCATTTCCTGCTCCGTTTTCGTGAAGACGTCATCAATCTTGCTCCGGCACTGGTCGTGATAAATGCGGGTACCAATGACATTGCGGAAAATGCCGGTACTTATAATGAAGAATATACCTTTGGGAATATAGTGTCCATGGTTGAACTGGCACGTGCCAATAACATAAAGGTGATTCTGACGTCTGTATTGCCTGCCGCTGCCTTTGGCTGGAATCCTTCAGTGAAGGATGCTCCGCAAAAGATAATGCAGCTGAATGCCAGAATCAGGAAATATGCCAAGGAGAATAAGATTCCATACATTGACTATTACAGCGAGATGGTGGAAGGCAGTAGCAAGGCTTTGAACTCCTCGTATACCAAAGATGGGGTACACCCTACTTTGGAAGGGTATAAGGTGATGGAAGCCTTGATCAAGAAAGCGATTGACAAGGCGTTATAGAAAATCCCGGTTCGGGTGGCTATAAGAGTTTTTCTGTGTCGGGAATTATCATTTCACCCCTGTGCAGCTCAAGCAGACCTTTCTTCTGCATGCTGTTCAGCGCTCTCGATACTCCCATACGGGTATCATTGATCACCTGAGCCAATTCTTCCATTTTTATTTTCAGAATTTTCTTGCCTGTCGGACGCTCGATATGCGTCAGGATAAAACTGCCGATGCGTTTTTCAAGGCTATCGGTGGCTTTTGTCCAAAGGCGGTTGTTCAGGTTTTGAACACGGCTACTGATGATATTCATGTAATTCAGACGGAATATGTCGTATTTGAACAATTCGCTCATGACAAAAGCCTTGCTGATGCTCACTGTATGGGTTTCCGTTTGGGCTGCATAAGTTGAAACGTAAGAAGTGGTCATTCCGAACAGAGATTGTGGCTCTATGACGTATGGTGCCTGAAAGTATTCCGTAAAGCAGTATGATGTATCCGCGGATGAAGTGTATGAGGAAACTTCACCTTTCAATACGAATATCAGTTGACTGCATGTGTCACCAGCTTTCACTATGACTTCGCCCGCTTTGTGCTTTGTGAAGTTCAGCTTGACTTTCTCCAGGATGTTGGTGAAGTCTTCTTGTGCGAGGCCCTGAAAGAGTGGCAATTGCAATAATGTATCAAACATTGTATTCATATGCTTTTTTCTTCTGTTTTGAAACAAAAGTAGACATTATCAGGGCGTACTGTAAACTCTTTGCCCCTCTTTTTGTTTTTTTTATTGTTTCTTAAACGTGCTATTCAATCGTCTTCAATCGTCGTAAATGAATCTTGCTCTTCTTCCTTTTGTTCCTCGGTTTCTTCCTCTTCCTCTCCGGCAAACGGGTCGGGACGTTGAGGACCGTACCCCATAAAGCCTATGGCGCACAGTGTACCTGCTATGGCTCCGCTGAGGTGTCCCTCCCACGAAGTGGTGGCCTTGGCGAATTGTGGGAACATGTTCCATACCAGTCCGCCATATAGAAACGTTATCAGCAGTGTGATGGCGATAAGCGGTACATGCCTGCGCAGGATACCGCTGAAGAATAGAAAGAAAGCCAGCCCGTATATGATGCCGCTCGCTCCGATGTGCCATCCCGGTTTCCCTATAAGAAAGGTGAGCGCACCGCATCCTATCCAAATGGCAAAGAATATGTAGGGTGCTATGTGTCGATAGAAATAGAACAGACACCACATCAGAAAAAAAAGTGGGACCGTATTGGCGAGCAGATGCTTGAAGCTGCTATGCACCAGTGGATGTGCGAAAATACCGAATACGCCCCGTTGTTCCATCGGATATACTCCCAACCGTGTGAAGTTCCAGTCCATGCCTGTCTCCAAAAACTTCAAAGCGTATAAAACGAATAGCAGGAACAGGGGTATAACCGCCGCCAATGCCATTCTGCGTATATCATGTTTCATATTTCGTACAGTGATTGCTATTTTTGTACAATACTACGGAATATTTGATTAAAATCGAAAATAAACTGACTTTTTATTTTGCCTATAAGCTTTAATTCGTATTTTTGGGCATCGCTACATGGCTTGTAGCGCATATGCCGAAATAATTAACCTTTAAATAATGCACAACTATGAGCTATTTACGATTTGACAAGACCTTGATGATAAATCTGCAAGAATCTTTGCCAAGGGAGATCTTGCGGACGAATAAATCAGGTGCCTATCATTGTACGACGATTGTAGATTGTAACACACGTAAATATCACGGCCTGTTGGTGATACCGGTTCCCAACTTGGATGATGAGAACCATGTGCTGCTGTCTTCTTTGGATGAAACCGTAATTCAGCATGGTGCGGAGTTCAACCTGGGGTTGCACAAGTATCAAGGAAACCACTTCAGCCCTAACGGGCACAAGTATATCCGAGAGTTTGACTGCGAGGATATCCCGGCAACCACTTACCGTGTGGGGGGGGTTATCCTCCGTAAGGAGAAAATTTTCGTACATCATGAAAATCGGATTCTGATTCGTTATACCTTGGTCGATGCCCATTCGGCAACCACTCTCAGATTCCGCCCTTTCTTGGCATTTCGTAGCGTGCGTGAGTACACGCACGAGAATGCACAGGCAAGCCGCGATTACCAGTTGGTTGAGAATGGTATTAAAACCTGCATGTATCCCGGTTATCCGGAACTGTTTATGCAGCTCAACAAGAAAAACGAGTTCCACTTCCAGCCTGACTGGTACCGTGGTATCGAATATCCGAAAGAACAGGAACGGGGATATGACTTCAACGAAGACCTTTATGTACCGGGATATTTTGAAGTAGATATAAAGAAAGGGGAAAGCATTGTCTTCTCTGCCGGTATCTCTGAGATTTCTCCTCGTAGGCTGAAGCAGACTTTTGAGTCTGAAGTGGCCGACCGTACTCCGCGTGACAGTTTCTACCACTGTCTGAAAAACTCGGCACACCAGTTCCACAATAAGCAAGGTGAGGAGCATTATGTACTTGCAGGCTATCCCTGGTTCAAATGCCGTGCCCGTGATTTGTTTATCTCTTTGCCTGGTTTGACTTTGGCTGTGGACGAGAGGGATGAGTTTGAAGATGTGATGAAAACTGCCGAAAAAGCCATTCGTGAGTTTATCAATGGAGAGCCTTCCTCATACAAGATATACGAGATGGAGCACCCGGATGTGCTGCTGTGGGCTGTTTGGGCTTTACAGCAGTATGCCAAGGAGACTTCGCGTGAAAACTGCCGGCAGATGTACGGCAATCTCTTGGAGGAAATTGTCGGTTATATTCGTGAGCGCAAGCATGACAATCTTTTTCTGCATGAAAACGGGCTGTTATATACCAATGGCACAGAAAAAGCTGTCACATGGATGAACTCTACTGTCAATGGGCGTCCGGTTATTCCGCGTACAGGTTATATTGTGGAAGTGAATGCCCTGTGGTACAATGCTCTGCGTTTTGTGGCCGATATGGTTCGGGAAGGAGGCAATGAAATTCTTGCCAATACACTGGACGCTCAGGCGGAAATCACCGGAAAGTCCTTTGTTGAGGTTTTCCGCAATGAATACGGGTATCTGTTTGATTATGTGGATGGTTATATGATGGATTGGAGCGTGCGTCCCAATATGATATTTACCGTTGCTTTTGACTATTCTCCTTTGGATAGGGCTCAAAAGAAGCAGGTACTTGATATTGTGACGAAAGAACTGCTGACTCCGAAGGGCTTGCGTACGCTGAGTCCCAAGAGTGGCGGGTACAATCCGAATTATGTCGGTCCTCAGATACAGAGAGACTATGCCTACCATCAGGGTACGGCATGGCCGTGGTTGATGGGCTTCTACATGGAGGCATATCTGCGTATCTATAAAATGAGTGGCGTGTCGTTTGTTGAGAGATATCTCATCGGTATGGAAGATGAAATGACTTCCCACTGCATCGGCGCATTGTCCGAACTCTTCGATGGTAATCCTCCGTTTGTTGGAAGAGGGGCGGTGTCATTTGCCATGAATACGGCAGAAATCCTGCGTATTGTGAAGTTATTGTCTAAGTATAATTAATAAAAGGAGGAACGAAGATGAAAGTTTTAATGTTTGGATGGGAATTTCCTCCCAAAATATATGGTGGTCTTGCAGTTGCCTCTTATGGAATAACTAAGGGATTGAGCTTGCAGGGTGATGTTGAAATAACTTTCTGCATGCCCAAACCTACAGGTGAAGAAGAAGATTTTCTGAAAATAGTGGGCATGAACCAGGTGCCTATCGTATGGCGTGATGTCGATTACAACTATCTGAAGTCGAGGTTGACAAGCAACATGACTCCGGAAGATTATTATTCTTTCCGCGACCATATTTATGCAGATTTCTCTTATATGCACGTCAATGATATCGGTTGTATGGACTTTGCCGGCGGATATCCCGGCAATCTGCACGAAGAGATAAACAACTTCTCTGTGATTGCCGGAGTAGTGGCACGCCAGCAGGAGTTTGATATTATCCATGCCCATGACTGGTTGACGTATCCGGCTGGAGTACATGCCAAGATGGTGAGCGGAAAGCCACTCTGCATCCATGTCCATGCTACGGATTTTGACCGCTCACGTGGAAAAGTGAACCCCACTGTCTATTCCATGGAGAAGAACGGTATGGATTATGCCGATTGTATCATGTGTGTGTCCGAACTGACCCGCCGTACGGTTATTGAGCAGTATCACCAGAATCCCAAGAAGGTGTTTGCCATGCACAATGCCGTTTATCCTCTCTCGCAGGAGTATCAGGACATTCCGCGTCCCGACCATTCCAAAGAGAAGATTGTAACGTTTCTTGGCCGCATCACCATGCAGAAGGGACCGGAATACTTTGTGGAAGCCGCTTCACTGGTATTGCAGCGTGCCCGTAACATCCGCTTTGTAATGGCCGGTTCGGGAGATATGATGGATGCCATGATTAATCTGGCTGCCGAACGGGGCATTGCCGATCGGTTCCACTTCCCGGGCTTTATGAAGGGCAAGCAGGTATATGAGGTTTACAAGAACAGTGATGTATTTGTTATGCCTTCCGTTTCCGAGCCTTTCGGTATTGCTCCGTTGGAAGCTATGCAGTGTGGAACTCCTTCCATCATTTCAAAGCAGTCGGGATGCGGTGAAATTCTCGATAAGGTCATCAAGACTGATTACTGGGATATTCATGCAATGGCCGACGCCATTCACTCCCTCTGTACCAATCCGGCTCTCTTCCAGTATCTGCAGGAAGAAGGTAAGAAAGAAGTGGATGGTATCACTTGGGAAAAAGTGGGCTTGAGAATCCGCGCCCTCTATGAGGATGTGTTAAGAAACTATGGTAAATAACAAAAACAATATAGAAATGAGAACTATCTGTCTTTATTTTGAAATACATCAAATCATTCATCTGAAACGTTACCGTTTCTTTGACATAGGCACAGATCATTATTACTACGATGATTATGCCAATGAGACCAGTATCAATGATGTAGCCGAACGCTCTTACATCCCGGCATTGAGCACCTTGATTGAAATGGTGAAGAATTCCGGAGGTGCGTTTAAAGTAGCCCTCTCTATTTCCGGGGTTGCACTGGAGCAGTTGGAAATCCATGCACCGGCTGTCATAGACCTGCTGCACCAACTGAATGATACCGGATGCTGTGAGTTCCTTGCCGAACCCTATTCCCACGGCCTTTCTTCTCTTGCCAACGAAGACTGCTTCAAGGAAGAAGTAATGCGCCAGAGTGAGAAGATGAAGCAAATGTTCGGTAAGGCACCGAAGGTGTTCCGTAACTCTAGTCTGATTTATAATGATGAGATTGGTGCGATAGTGGCAGCTTTGGGATTCAAGGGCATGCTGACGGAAGGCGCTAAGCATGTTTTGGGTTGGAAGAGTCCGCATTATGTGTATCATTGCTCCATGAATCCTAATTTGAAGTTGCTGTTGCGTGACTTTAAGTTGTCTGATGACATCAGCCTGCGCTTCTCCAATTCCGAGTGGAACGAGTATCCTTTGTTTGCAGACAAGTATATCAGTTGGATTGACGCTTTGCCACAGGAAGAGCAGGTTATCAATATCTTTATGGAACTCTCTGCTCTGGGTGTGGCACAGCCGTTGTCTTCCAATATCCTGGAATTTCTGAAGGCATTGCCGTATTGTGCTAAGGAAAAAGGAATCACTTTCTCCACACCGACGGAAATTGTCACCAAGCTGAAATCTGTTTCCCAATTGGATGTTCCATACCCGATGTCTTGGGTGGACGAAGAAAGGGATACCAGTTGCTGGTTGGGTAATGTGATGCAGCGTGAGGCATTCAACAAGCTGTATAGTGTTGCCGAACGTGTTCATCTCTGTGATGACCGTCGCATCAAGCAGGACTGGGATTATCTGCAAGCAAGCAATAACTTCCGTTTCATGACTACCAAGCAAAGCAGTGTCGGCTTGAACCGTGGCATTTATGAGTCTCCTTTTGATGCCTTTACCAATTATATGAATATTCTTGGCGACTTTATCAAACGTGTCGATTCTCTCTATCCGGTAGATATAGACAATGAAGAACTGAATGCATTGCTGACCACTATCAAGAACCAAGGTACCGAAATTGAAGAGCTGCACAAGGAACTGGAGAAAGCTCAGGCCAAGCTGGAGAAGATAAAGGCTGCAGAGAAGAAAGAGCCAAAAGCGACAGCCAAACCTGCGGCAGAAAAAGCTGTAAAGGTCAAGGCTTCTGCCCCAAAGCCGGCAGCTAAAAAGGCCGCTAAAAAGACTGGTGAATAAATAACCGGCTGCCTGTCACACATAAAAAAGCCTCCCGCTCTACAAACCGAGCGGGAGGCTTTTTTTATGTATCAGTTACTTGCTGAAACTTGTATATGTAACTTCTATCTTCAGCGGAGATTTGACTTGGCCGTTTGCATCTTTTTCCGGACCGCCTTTCAGCTTGGCATACCCCGGTTTAAGATCATTCTGAATACCTGTCATGGTTTTGGTACCGCTACTGCTTGTACTGCTACTATCATAGGTAATTGAAACCGGAATCAGCAATACCTTGTCCCAGTCTTTGGTGGCCTCGTCTGTTTTCCAGTCATTTTCCCATTTGTCCTCATTCCAAGAACTGCCGGCTTTTTCTTTGGCGGCTTTCTTGGCGGCTTGTTTTTCATTGATGCAAGTAGTCACCAATCGGGCTATATTGCTGAATACATATTGATTGGTGGCAAATGCATTGTGGGTTGTTGTAAATGAGGTAATATTATCCCTGACTTTGTTCTCTTCAAAGAAGCTCTTCAAGTCTTGCTTGCGGATTAATAATACATCGCTTGGAGCACTCATGCTATATTCATAGCTACTATTCATATTATAGTTAGTGAAAGTCAGCTTCACGGCATTAAGAGTGTCATTGGTCAGTTGGCTGTATATCTCATCGTATGGCATGGTAGCTTCCGTGAAGATACCGGCAGGAGATTTAATATAGGTGTGTTGGGATTCGGCAGCCTTTTCCTTTATCAAATCGGAATTCAGGAACTGGTTTGCTTGGATAACCTCTTTGGTAGAAGCAAATACTGTCTGCATACTATAATACAAAGAGTCTGTACCGTCTTTTTTCTTCAAGGCTACACCGGTAGTGTCATTTACGTGGTGGAAACGGAACTGCATTTGCAGAGCCACATAATCCACATAGAGTATGGTCCCGTCTCCGTAATCGCTCTTTACGTACACTCCTTTGAAAACCTTGTCTATGAAAGTTGCGGCATCCTTAAAGTATTCGGGATGCTCCCGGTAAACCTTTAATATTCTGTCTTCACCAAAGGTTTTCTTATCCAATGGGAATGTAACATTCGGATAGAAAGTATAATAACCGTTATTGTCCTTTGCAAATCTCACAGAGTCAGGGACGGATGTGTCAAATGCTGAATAAGCCTTGCGTCCGAGCAGGGATTTGGGATCGTATTTGTTGTAATATTCTTCAGGATTGATATTGGTGTAACGGTTCTTGTCCAGCTTTTTGTCCAGTTCGTAGATGCTCATCCGACAGGCATTCAGGGAATCACCGAACCAGCTGGAATAATATACAGACAGTTGGACTGAAACTACCGAGTCGGCAGTTATGATACCGGTTGCCTTGATTGGATTTCCTTCGCTGTCCCGTTCGGTCACTTTATATACTTCCGGAAAAGAAAAGTTTTCCGTACAATTCAGTTCCGTAAGGAAACTGGTTTCGTAATAACCGAATTCAGGGTCGGAGAATTTGCCTATGTAGCCAGTACTCGTTTTGGCGAACACTGAATCAACGGCAAATGAACGTGTCGTTACATTAAAAGTGGTAGTATGCGCTGACATACCGTCAGAACCGGGCAACATACCCAGACCTAATGTACCGGTGTTGTCATCGCATCCAAAGAAAGTCAGGATTGCCAAAAGCAATATTCCTATGTATCTTACTTTCATAGTTTTAATTGTCTAAATCAATTTTATTTTTGTTCTGTTTCCCATACTTTGTCGTAGAAGTCATTGCAGGCGTCGGCAAAGTTTTCAGGAGCTTGATATTCCAATATCGGTTTTCCGGATTTGCGGGCATGGTTCAACACTTCCTCATTGACATGTTCGCTTTGTTGGATAATGCCATCGGAAAAGTCTACAGCCAGTTTGCAAAGTGAAGTGTAATCAATGGGTTCCTTCAATCCGGCAATGTCTTTCTTGGTAATGCCTTTCAGCAGAAGCTTGTTGGAGAAGTCTGCATGGAAAGGTTGCTTGAAGTCATCTTCATAAAGGGAAAATATGACCTTGGCATCTCTGAAGGAAGGTTCGTCTTTATAAGCTTTCTTGATGTACAGAGGCGCCAAAGCGGTCATCCAGCCGTGGCAATGGATGATATCCGGACACCAACGTAGCTTCTTTACCGTTTCCAGTACACCACGGGCATAGAAAATGGCACGGGCATCATTGTCTTCATACTCTTCACCGTTTTCGTCTGTTACCTGCAAGCGGTTCTGGAAGTAGTCATCGTTGTCGATGAAGTATACTTGCATACGTGCAGACTGGATAGAGGCAACCTTGATGATGAGCGGGTGATCGGTATCGTCAATGATGAGGTTCATGCCGGAAAGACGTATCACTTCATGCAGCTGGTTTCTGCGTTCGTTGATATTTCCCCATTTGGGCATAAACGTTCTGATTTCTCTGCCTTTTTCTTGAATAGCCTGAGGCAGGTTTCTGCCTACGAGGGACATCTCGGATTCTGAAACGTAAGGGGTAATTTCTTGTGTTATAAATAAAACCTTGTTCGCCTTTGTCATAATAACAATGTTCTCAATTATTCTGCAAAGAGAGTGCGAACCGAATACAACCGGTTTGCACGAATTGCTGAGGTAAAGCCTCTCTTCGCTTTTTTTTTGCAAAGATATAAAAAAAAACGGGCAATAAAGCAAACAGAGCCCGTCTATAATTCCTTATGAATTGTTAACTGCTTGCTATTCAGTGCTAAACGTGGTTTCTGCTTAATCGGAAAGTGTACGGGGCTTTGCATTAATTTGCGATATTTCTTCTTTATATGCTAAATAATGGTTTATTTTGCATCGCTTTTGCGAACAACCAAGTTATTATATAACCGATTAAAATGGAAATAGTACATACTATCAAGGACTTGCAGGCCGGACTTTCGGTTTTGAGAGCCCAGGGAAAGAAGGTAGGTCTGGTGCCTACGATGGGTGCCTTGCATGCCGGTCATGCCTCATTGGTGAAACGCTGTGTGGCAGAAAACGATGCTGCCGTAGTAAGCGTTTTCGTAAACCCGACCCAGTTTAACGACAAGAATGATTTAGTGAAATATCCCCGTACACCGGAGGCTGACTGTCGTCTGTTGGCAGCGTGTGGAGCTGCATTTGTCTTTGCCCCTTCGGTGGAAGAGATGTATCCGGAACCGGATACCCGTAGTTTCAGCTATGCACCGTTGGACACAGTGATGGAAGGGGCATTCCGCCCGGGACATTTTAATGGCGTCTGTCAGATTGTGAGTAAACTGTTTGACGCCGTGAAGCCGGATCGTGCCTACTTCGGTGAGAAAGATTTCCAGCAACTGGCCATTATCCGCGAGATGGTCCGCCAGATGAAGTATCCTTTGGAAATAGTGGGCTGCCCGATTGTCCGTGAGGAAGATGGACTGGCTCTGAGCAGTCGTAATGCCCGCTTATCTGCTGAGGAGCGCAAAAATGCGTTGAAAATTTCGCAGACTTTATTTGAAAGTCGTACCTTTGCAATCTCGCATACGGTAGCTGAAACACAGAAGTTTGTGGAAGATGCCATTGCTGCCGCTCCCGGATTGCGCTTGGAATACTTCGAGCTGGTGGACGGCAATACGTTGCAGAGGATTGCCGATTGGGAGGAGACCTCTTATGCCGTAGGCTGCATCACAGTGTTCTGCGGGGAAGTCCGCCTGATTGACAATATCAAGTATAAAGAGCCTGCTGACTTGTAATTAGTAATTTATAATTCAAAAAGATATGATGATTGAAGTGTTGAAGTCGAAGATCCATTGCGCCCGCGTCACGGAAGCGAACCTGAATTATATGGGGAGCATTACGATTGACGAAGATTTGATGGATGCCGCCAACATGATTGCCGGCGAAAAGGTGTATATTGCCGACAATAATAACGGTGAACGTTTTGAGACTTATATTATTAAGGGGGAGCGCGGCTCAGGCAAAATTTGTCTGAATGGTGCGGCGGCCCGTAAGGTACAGCCCGATGACATTGTTATTATCATGTCGTATGCATTGATGGATTTTGAGGAAGCCAAGTCGTTTAAACCGGTGGTGATTTTTCCCGACCCGGCAACGAACAAGGTGGTGAAGTAGTTCTTCATTGAATATGAAGTAGTTCTTCACTGGAATATAAAGATAAAAAGGGGTTGCGTCAATGTTGGCACAACCCCTTTTTAGTATAGAATACTTATTTCTTCAACTGCTCGTTCATTGCCGCCGCTGCCTTTCGTCCGTCGCCCATGGCAAGGATTACGGTAGCGCCTCCGCGAACAATGTCACCTCCGGCAAAGATGGTCGGGATGGATGACTGCATGCTGTCGTTGACGGCGATGGTTCCTTTCCGCCCCAATTCCAGTCCTTTGATGGAGCTTGGAACAATCGGGTTGGGAGATACGCCTACGCTGACGATGGCAAGGTCGATGTCGATGGTTTCTGTCGCTCCGGGGATGGGCACGGGACTGCGGCGTCCGCTGGCATCCGGTTCGCCCAGCTCCATCTTCTGGAGTATCACTTGTTTCACTTTCCCTTGTTCGTCGGCAATGTATTCAATCGGGTTGTGGAGGGTCAGGAACTCTACACCTTCTTCCTTGGCGTGTTTCACTTCCTCGATACGTGCCGGCATTTCCTCTTCCGAACGGCGGTAGATAATCATGGCACGCTCGGCACCGAGGCGGCGTGCAGTACGTACGGAGTCCATGGCTGTATTGCCGCCACCTATCACGGCTACGCATTTGCCGAAGGGCACCGGAGTGTCGGAGTCTTCACTGGCGGCATCCATCAGATTGACACGGGTCAGGTATTCATTGGACGAGAGGATATTGATGGAGTTCTCGCCGGGGATATTCATGAAGTTGGGCAGTCCTGCACCGGAAGCTACGAATATGCCTTTGAAGCCTTCTTCTTCCAATTGTTCCACGCTGAGGGTTTTGCCGATGATGCAATCTTTGACGAATTCAACCCCCATTTTGGCGAGGTTGTCAATTTCCACGTCCACTATTTTGTTGGGCAGGCGGAACTCCGGAATGCCGTATTTCAATACACCGCCAATCTCGTGCAACGCTTCGAAAACGGTAACGTCGTAACCATACTTTGCCATATCTCCGGCAAACGACAGACCGGCGGGACCCGAACCGATGACAGCAACTTTGATGCCATTCTTTTCCTTGATTTCCGGTACGGAGATTTGCCCGCTCTCCCGTTCGTAGTCAGCGGCAAAGCGCTCCAGATAGCCGATAGCTACCGGTTTCTCGTTCATCTTCAGATGGATACATTTGGATTCGCATTGCTTTTCCTGTGGGCAGACACGGCCGCAGACAGCCGGCAATGCACTGGTTTCCTTCAGCGTTTTGGCTGCTTCGAGGAATTCTCCCCGTTCGATGTTCTTGATGAAACGTGGAATGTCGATGCCTACGGGACAGCCTCCGGTACAACCCGGGTTGGCACAGTCCAGACAGCGCTTGGCTTCGGTCAGTGCCTGCTCTTTTGTCAAGCCTTGGTTGACTTCCTCCTTGCGGCTGTGCGAACGGTATTCTGCATCGAGTTCGTTCATCTCTACGCGTGGAATGGCAGTACGTTCTTTGGGTTTCATGGATTTGCGCAACTCTTGACGCCATGCGGCATTGCGGCTCTTCTCATCTTCTATGTTTTCACCGGTAGCCTGGCAGGTTTGCGGCTCTTCCAATTTGTGCATTTCTTCGCGTTCGATGCTTTTGAAGGCACCCATGCGCTTCAGCATCTCGTCGAAATCAACCTGGTGCCCGTCGAACTCAGGACCATCCACACATACGAATTTGGTCTTCCCCCCGATGGTGATTCGGCAGGCGCCGCACATGCCGGTACCGTCAACCATAATCGTATTCAGGGATACATCCGTGGGGATTTCGTATTTCTTTGTCAGCAAACAAACAAATTTCATCATGATGGCGGGGCCGATGGCGAAACACTTGTTCACCTTCTCGCGCTTGATGACTTCTTCTACGCCTTCCGTCACCAGACCTTTGCGTCCGTACGAGCCGTCATCAGTCATGATGATGACTTCGTCGGAACTTTCGCGCATTTCCTTTTCAAGGATAATGAGCTCCTTGGTACGTCCTGCCAGTACGGTGATGACACGGTTGCCGGCAGCTTTCAGGGCTTGTACAATAGGCAGCATGGGGGCTACGCCTACACCACCTCCGGCACAGACCACGGTTCCAAAGTTGTCAATGTGGGTGGCTTGTCCCAGCGGACCGACAACATCTGTAATGTAATCGCCTTCGTTCAGTTCGCAAAGACGGGTAGAGGAGAGTCCGACTTCCTGGACCACCAGTGTGATGGTTCCCTTTACCGGGTCGGCTCCTGCAATGGTAAGCGGCATACGTTCGCCTTTTTCGCCTACACGTACAATGACAAAGTGTCCTGCCTTGCGTGATTTGGCAATGAGTGGTGCTTCAATGACTAACTTAAAGACCTTTTCAGAAAAATGTTCTTTGCTAATGATTTTATTCATTATATAATGATTTTGTTGGTATAATTACGCAATTGCTGTCAGATTGATAGATTTTGCAAAGATAGGGGTTATTTGTTAATTTCAAAAAGAAAGGGGGGAAAAGAAAGTAAGGAGGGAGAGGGATTGGTATAATTTAGGCACGGATTATGCAGAAAAATACGGATGAACGAAGAATTCACCGTGTCATTCTGCATAATCCGTGCCTGAAAGTGTATTCGGTTCGGATAGTAACCTTTAATCTATTATCTCAAATCCCGTATACGGAACCAATGCTTTAGGGATGCGGATGCCTTCCGGAGTCTGGTTGTTTTCCAACAATGCGGCAACGATGCGCGGCAGTGCCAGTGCAGAGCCGTTCAGTGTGTGGCAGAGTTCTGTCTTCTTCTCTGCTGTACGGTAGCGGCATTTCAAGCGGTTGGCCTGGTAAGTGTCGAAGTTGGAGACGGAGCTGACTTCCAGCCAGCGTTTCTGTGCTTCGGAATATACCTCGAAGTCGAAGCAGAGGGCGGCCGTGAAGCTCATGTCGCCACCGCAAAGGCGCAGGATGCGGTACGGCAGTTCCAGTTTCTGGAGCAGTCCTTCCACGTGGTCCAGCATCTCTTGGTGGGATTGCTTGCTGTGTTCCGGCTTGTCGATGCGTACCAGTTCCACTTTGGAGAATTCGTGCAGGCGGTTCAAGCCGCGTACGTCTTTTCCGTATGAGCCGGCTTCGCGGCGGAAGCATTGGGTGTATGCGCAGTTCTTGATGGGCAATTGCTTTTCGTCCAGAATCACATCGCGGTAGATATTGGTTACGGGGACTTCAGCGGTAGGAATCAAGTACAAATCGTCCACTTCACAGTGATACATCTGGCCTTCCTTGTCGGGAAGTTGTCCCGTACCGTAGCCGGAGGCGGCATTCACCACTGTTGGCGGCATTACTTCCGTATAGCCGGATTTGCGTGCTTCGTCCAGGAAGAAGTTGATGAGTGCGCGTTGCAGTTGTGCACCTTTGCCTTTGTATACGGGGAATCCGGCACCGGTAATCTTGACGCCCAGGTCGAAGTCTATCAAATCATATTTCTTGGCCAGTTCCCAGTGGGGCAGGGCATCCTTTGGCAGTTCGGTTTCCATGCCTCCCATTTTCTCTACCACATTGTCTTCGGCACCGACACCTTCGGGCACGCTGTCGTAGGGTACATTGGGGATGGTGTAAAGCAAAGTCTGCAAATCGCTGGCTGCCTGATCCATATTGGCTTGCAAGTCCTTGTTGACTTCTTTCAGTTCGGCCACACGGCTCTTGGCGGCTTCTGCTTCTTCTTTTTTACCCTCCTTCATCAGTTGTCCGATGGATTTGGAGAGAGAGTTGGCTTCTGCCAGGTTTTTATCTAAGATGGTTTGATTGGCTTTTCTTTTGTCATTGAAGTCCAGCACTTGCTCAATGGCTTCCTTCGCATTCTTGAAGTGCTTCTTTTCCAGTCCGCGGATAACCGCTTCGGTGTTTTCTGTAATTTGTTTAATGGTAAGCATATCCTATACTTGTTTTTATGTTATTCGGTTTTTATGTGTGCAAAGATATGGAAAAAACAAATAAAGTGTTGCTTTTGAAGAAAAAAGAAAGGGATGCAACCCATTCGGATTGCATCCCTTTTCCTTATTTTTTGTTCGGAAACTTATGCTTCTGCGTTTTCTGCGGGGATAACAGATACTGAACGTCTGTCTTCCTTGCCCACTTTGAACTGTACAGTTCCGTCTACTAAAGCGAAAAGAGTGTGGTCTTTTCCCATGCCGATATTGTTGCCCGGATGGAATTCAGTACCTCTTTGACGAACGATGATGTTACCTGCCTTGCAAGCTTCGCCACCAAATATCTTAACGCCTAATCTCTTGCTCTGTGATTCGCGGCCGTTCTTAGAACTACCGACACCTTTTTTATGTGCCATTTCTTCTTACTGTTTTAATTGATTAAGCTACTACTTCTGTAATTGTTAACTCTGTGAATTGTTGACGGTGACCGTTCAACTTGCGATAACCTTTTCTTCTTTTCTTGTGGAAAACGAGAACCTTATCACCTTTTACCATGTTTGATACAACCTGGCAAACAACCTTTGCGCCTTCTACTGTCGGAGCGCCTACGGTGATGTTGCCGTCTTTGTCTACCAAAAGAACTTTGTCAAACTCTACTGTTGCACCGTTTTCTGCATTCTGGATGTGGTGTACAAACAGCTTCTTGCCAGCTTCTGCCTTGAATTGCTGACCGTTGATTTCTACAATTGCGTACATTTCTTATATATAATGTATAAGTTAGCTCCGTCGGGTGGTCTCTAATCACTTAGAAAGCACTTGGTCGAACCCGGTGCGGAATAATCGGGCGCAAAAATACTCTTTTTATTCCAAACGGGCAAATGTTCTTCTGCTTTTTTATTCTTTTAGAAGCTGAAGAATTACTTTTTAAAGAACATTTAAACAGATTATTAATGCAGCTTCAAAACTCAATGATAGTGGGAATTGTGTTTGTTACCGTTAAATCCACTATTCCTTTTTCATCACATTACCTCCATCCCATAAACATACGAGTCGTTTCGGCATCGTGGTGGTCGAAGAAAAGGCTCTTGCCTGTGTCGAGTGTGGCTATGGCTGCCATGTCCTCGTCCGAAAGCGCAAAATCGAAGATGTCAATGTTCTGCTGCATCCGTTCGATGTGGGTCGATTTAGGAATGATTACCACACCACGCTGAATCAGCCAACGCAGGGCAATCTGTGCCACGCTTTTGCCATACTTATGACCGATTTTTGCAAGAACCGGATTTGTGAAGAAATTGTTGCGTCCTTCGGCCAGCGGTCCCCATGACATGATGTGCGTGCCGAACTCCTCCATGATTCGCTGCGGTTCGATTTGCTGGTCGAAGACGTGGGTTTCTACCTGATTGACTGCCGGAATAATCTCCATGTTGCTGGCGATGTCGATGAAGTGGTCGGGATAGAAATTTGACACACCGATGGCGCGGAGTTTTCCTTCTTTGTACGCCTCTTCCAGTGCACGGTATGCGCCGTAGCGGTCGCAGAACGGCTGGTGCAGGAGCATCAGGTCGATATAGTTCGTCTGTAACTTGCGCAGGCTCTCGTCGATGGATGCTTTCGCCTTTTCATAGCCGTAGTTGGAAATCCAGACTTTCGAGATGAGGAAAATTTCCTTACGGTCGATGCCGCTCTTACTGATTGCATTGCCAACCTCTTCTTCATTGTGGTAGGCTTGTGCTGTATCGATCAGGCGATACCCCACTTGTAAGGCCTCGCTTACACAACGCTCGCATTCAGCGGGCGATACCTGATAGACGCCGTAGCCCATCTGGGGCATTTCGACGCCATTGTTCAATTTTACTGTTTGCATATCTCTATATTATAATATTATAGTTTATTCGGTCATGTCGATATTCCGTGGCCACGTTCCGATGGTCTGTTTGTTGGTTCCGGCCCTTCGTCGGTCAAATGTGTGGCATCGGGCGTACAGGCTCCGGATGTCATGATGGTTGCAATCATCATCAGGTTAATCAAGCATTTTTTCGTATTTACATTATTGTTTATTTCCCTAATTATCCAAATGTAAAGTTAGATATGTTTGTTCATACCGGTGTAACGAAAAACACGGTTTGAATTACCATTTTTACAGAAAATGATTCCGAGACTTAACAACGCCGGTATCGGACAGATGCAAAAAACGGAATAAATGCAGTTTCAGCCTAATTTCTTGTGGGGCAACGAATGCATAAACAGTAAAAATTGTATTATGTCCCGTAATTTCTGTAAGCCCACTCTTGGAGGCATCCTCTATCTTTGCAACAGACAATAGATTACAATAACATTTATGAATCAGAGATATGAGTACGGACAATAAAATCACCCGCCGGGATGCATTGAAGCGCATCGGTGCTGCCGTGATTAGCGGAGCTGTCGCTTCTTCGGGGCTGCTCTCGCTGGCATCCTGTGAGGGGAAAAAGAACAAGCGCATCATCCTTTATTTTACCGGAACGGGCAACTGCCTCTATATTGCCCGCCAACTGGCAAACGAGCATACGGAACTGCTGAGCATTCCGCAGATGGTGAAACGTGGAAAGTATGATTTTGAGGCGGACGAAATCGGTATCGTCTATCCTATCTACGGGCACATGCCGCCCTATATGGTCAGGCAGTTCATCCAAAAAGCGAAGCTAAAGGCCGAGTACAAGTTTGCCGTGCTGACCTACGGCGCACGAAAATGCAACGCGGTGGAGATTTGGGACGAAGTATCCCGCAAAGCCGGCCATGTGTTCGACTATATCGGTACCATCGTCATGGTGGATAACTGGTTACCCAATTTCGATATGAACGAGCAAATCAAAATGGATAAGCATATCCCGGAGAATTTGCAGAAGATAACGGCTGACATCAACGGACGGCGGGAATGGCACGAACCGGTGACGGAGGAGGAACGGCAGATGCACCGGGGATTCATGCAATGGACAAAGCTCGATCCGGAGGTGGGCTTTCTGATGAACAGTGAAAAAAGCTTTACCGTGACCGATGCCTGCATTAATTGCGGTATCTGCACCTATGTATGTCCGCGCGGCAACTATGAGTTGACGTCAAGGGGTGTAAAGATGTCCGGCAATTGTGAGTTCTGCTTTGCCTGCATACAGAACTGTCCGCAAAAAGCGATACAGTTCCGTAAATCGGAGGACGGTTCTTTCCCCGACGGAACGGAAGTGAATCCGAATGCCCGCTACCGTAACGAGCATATCTCACTGATGGATTTGAAGCGTGCGAACAATCAGAAGCTGTAATTCTATCCGATAATTAAGAGAGAAAGGAAAAGATATGTATTATAGAACATTGGGATTGAGTGGATTAAGAGTCTCTGCCGTCGGCTTGGGATGCATGGGAATAAGCCATGCCTATGGAGCACCTGCCGACAGACGCGAAATGACGGAACTGTTGGCCGATGCCGTAGAGATGGGTTACAGCTTTTTCGATACAGCCGAGGTATATGGTACGCCCACCCGTCCGCACGATAACGAGGACTTGCTGGGCAATGCCCTGCGCCCATTCCGCAACCGCATCGTCCTCGCCACGAAATTCGGCCTGACCTTCGATGCACCCCATGCAGCGGGCCCCCATGCCTTGATTCCCGACTCACGGCCTGCGACCATCCGTCGTTCGGTGGAGGAATCGCTGCACCGCCTGCATACCGACCGTATCGACCTCTATTACCAGCACCGTATCGACCCGAAGGTAGCGCCGGAGGAGGTGGCAGTGACAATGACCGGACTGATTCGTGAAGGTAAAATCCTGCACTGGGGCATTTCGGAAGCGAGCGAGGAATATCTGCGTCGCGCCCATAAGGTCTGTCCCGTCACGGCCGTGCAGAATCGCTACTCGATGATGGCGCGCCGGCATGAAGCATTGTTCCCCGTACTCGAAGAATTGGGTATTGGTTTCGTAGCTTTTTCACCGTTGGCGAACGGATTGCTTACCAATTGTTATACGGCTGACACGACGTTTGATCCTGTGACCGATTACCGGGCTTCGATGCCGCAGTTCCGCAGGGAGAGTTTCGAACAGAACCGTTCACTGTTGGCCTTGATCGGCAATCTGGCGGAGGAACATCATGCAACCCCATCGCAAATCTCATTGGCATGGATGATGAACAAACGACCGTGGCTTGTCCCCATTCCCGGAACGCGCCATCTGTGCCGGTTGAAAGAGAATCTCTGCCGATATTCATCTGACTTCCGGGCAGGTGGAAGCCATCGATGCGGCACTTGATACGATGTCGATGAGCGAAGTGTTCGGAGGTTCATCCATAAAGAAGTAAATTATGAGGCCGGAAATAATTCATCATGTCATGAGTCCCGTCGATGGGCAGTTGCTCAACAATCGCCTACCCCATATCCTGCAGAATACAAGCCTTGCACGGAGGTAGCGAAAACGGAAAAGGAATCGGACGCTCGTCCTGCCATCAAAAGAACGATTCATGTCAGTACGATAAACGGCTAAAATATAGTTAAAAGCAGTAAAACTCACAATCGCTGCCAATGCGGTTATGGCTTTTTGTGTAATTATTTGTATTTTCACGGGCAGAAATCAAACAGTTGCGGTATGGAATACTCAAAAGATATCATTGTTGCCGACAGGTTGGGCATTGTGAGAACAGACTCCGAAGAGGAGTATCTGGTCCATTTGCTGTGCTTGGGCGGGACGTGCCGTTACCGTTTCAACGAGCGGGATTTCGAGTTGCACGCCGGAGATTTGTCGATTATCCGCAAGCGGAAAATGGTCGAGAAAGTGCAGCCTTCAGACGATTTCCGCTGCAAGATAATTTATGCCGCACCCGGTTTTATCGAGTTATGCACACCGCAGAGCAATTACGGCATGAAGGGGGCGCTGGCTCTTTTTCTCAATCCCGTGATGCACCTCACGCCGGAGCAGCAAATCGTCTGCCGTCGGGATTTCGAACTGTTGGAGTTGCGTATCCGTAATACGGAACACCGCTTTTATCAAGAAACACTCATCAACGCCATGCAGGCGGCTATCCTCGATTTCTTCGACTTTCACGCCAGTCTGTACGGCCAGAGCGATATTTCGACGCAGAACGCCTCCATCATGAACCGCTTTTTGAAAATGCTGGAAGAGGGGACGTACCGTGAGCATCGGGAAGTTTCCTACTATGCCGACTGTCTATGCGTGACGTCGAAATATCTGTCGGAGGTGTCGAAAAAGGTCAGCGGATATGCTGCAAGCTATTGGATCAACCGTTATACGATTCTCGACATTTCGCGTCTGTTGCGCGACAAGTCGTTGTCATTCGTACAGATTTCCGATATGTTCGGATTCTCGTCACCTGCTTATTTCAGTCGTTACGTGCAGCAGAACCTCGGTCTCAACCCGACGGATTACAGGAAGTAATCATAACAGGAAAGTTTCCGTATGATTGATTCGACACTACTCCTGAAACGAACGAATCTCCAATTGCATAAATCGTTCAAAAGGTAGAGACAGAATTGTTTTCTGATTTTCTGTAGTAATGACTACTAATCAAATAATTGTCTGCAAGCTTCATTGAAAGACAGTCTTTCTTGTCGGAACAAATGGTTTTTCTTGCAGAAACAAACGGTTTGCCTTGCTGAAACAACTTGTATTGCTCGTTGAAACAAATGGTTTTCTGAGCATGAAACTTTTAGTTTCATGCTCAGAACTAAGAAAATAGCTTTGTTCGTACTGAGTCGGATAAGGCTTTTTATCCTCTTTATTAAAGACGTTTTTTCGGTGCGTGATAGATACTTGTTGTGATTTTTATCTATCACGGGCATCTGTCACGGGCTAATTGGTTGCTATACAGTGGAATGCGAGGATCGCGTGATAGCGTGACAGATGTTTTTATGTTTTTCAACTTTTGTGTAGGAGCGGTTTCCGTTACAAGATGAATTTCAGTGTATAGATACCGGCCAGCATCAGCGCTATTACAAGGCATGCAAAGATGACAAGCAGCACAAGGCTGTAAATCAGCATGAGGACAGTGCGCCAGAAGCTTCTCCACCAGGTGCAGCGGTACAATTGCTTGTAGTCCCAACAGAATAGGATGAAAATAAGCCATAAGGGCAGCTCATACAAGTCGTCCACTGTTGCATACCCGTTGAAAGGCAGTACGATGATGCTCAGCAGGAGTATCTGGCAGGCTATATAGGCCTGTATGAATACATGCTCCGTGGTGTTGTAGTTCAACTTGTATTTCCGGCGCCGGAAGGCAAGTTGGGTGGCAAGTGCAAACAGGGGTAGTGTGGCAATGATGCGGAATGCCTTGTTCCCGTGTCCCCAGCTCTTCATCAGATTCCATACTTTCATGAGGAAAGGGGAGCTTTGGAAGAATTTCTCCAGTTTGTTTCCCACTTCCGAGGTATCCTTTGTAAATTCGTCGATGAGGTCGTCATCATCGCTCTCCGGTTCGGATATCTGTGTGGCAGCAGTGGAGTCGTTGCTATGGGTACTCTCTGTCTTTTGGGTAAGCTCTTCCTGGGCAGTAATGATTTTCCCTTTGTCTGTCTGCTCCGTCAGTTCCGTCTTTTCCATCTTTTCATTTTTGTCCAGAGCTTCCGGGTCTACCAGCTGCACAGCCATGATGTAAAGGGCTGCGAGGATGAAGAGTGTCTGGAACGGGCGGAAATACTCCACGCGCTTACCGCTGATGAAATCTCTGATCATGTATCCCGGGCGGTAGAGGAGTTCCAGAAGCGTGCGCCCGAATCCGTTGTCTATGTTAAAGAAACCGCCGGCAATGTTTCTGAGGGCGTTGCTCAGTCGGTAGCGTGGGGTGTTGCGGCTTTGCCCGCAACGGTTGCAGTAGTTGCCGGTATAGGTGGTGCCACAGTTCAGGCAGGTATAGGTTTCGTTGCAGGCAGGGGGGATTTTCTTCCCTTGTACCAGCTTGATGTGTAATGCGCGCAGGCGTACTGCGTACGGATGCCACCATGAGTCAAGGAAAGCTTTTGCCTTGCCGGGCAGAATCCTCCTTTTTTGCAGGATGCCCCACAATGCCAGTATAAAGAGGATCGGGAAAAAATAGGTGCTGTCGGTTGTATCCAGCTCTTCGATGGCCAGCCAAAAGAGCAATAGCAGGAGGATGATTTGCCAGACACTTATCATTTTCTGTTTCCGGGAGGGGGTGGAGGGAATGTTTTCCGGTCGGATGGGTTCCTCAACCTTAAATGTGGAAGGATGCTCCTCCTGGACTTCCAACAGTTCATCCAGGGTGCTCATTATTTTCCAATGCGGGTACTTCTCCAGTTCTTTGGCGGTGGTCACTCCGTGGGTGACGCCGGCAAAGTCCACTCCGGCTGCTTGGGCTGTTTCAGCGTCTACCGTACTGTCGCCGATGTAGAGAGTTTCGGCTTTGTTGGCGTGCAACTGCTTGATGGCGAGGAGCAGCCCTTCGGGAGATGGCTTGGCAGCTTTCACATCCTCGCCGCCCACGATGATGTCCATAAAGTCTTCGGGGAAATGCTGGTCGAGGAGCTCCTTGATGCGGAACCGGTATTTGGTCGAGATGATTCCGATGCGGGCACCGGAGTCCTTCAGTGCGGTCAGTACGGATTTGGTCTCCAGAAAAAGCACCGTGTTGACGGTCATGTGCGTATCGGCCTCTTTTCGGTATTCTGCCTTGAATCCTGCCAGTTGTCCGGCATCCGTCACTCCGGTGAGGATGGAGAAGGAGTCTTCCAGGGTCTTGCCGATGGTGCGTTTGATGTCGTCGTCCGTCACTTCCGTATACCCGTGACGTGTCAGTACGTTACGGAAACAGGTGACGATTCCGCGGGAGGAATCAGCAAGTGTATAGTCAAAGTCGAAAAGATAAGTCGTGTAATTCATTGTGACTTTTTGTGGCAAAGATAGCGTAAAGTATACTTTATTGAAATAAAAAAGATGATTAATCGGAATATTGTATTACTTTTGTTTGCATGAATTTTGTTGAAAGATGACAAGATGTGTAAGTGTTTTATCCGGTTAGGTTGTTATATTATACACGTTAACCCTATAATGTTATGAAGTTAATAAAATCTTGTTGTTTGCTTGTTGCCTTTTCATCTTTTCTGGCATGTACCTCGCAAGTGTCGGATGTGAAGAGTGTGTCTTATGCAGAGTTCGTGAATCCCTTTATCGGTACGGATTTTACCGGAAATACCTATCCGGGTGCCCAGGCTCCGTTTGGCATGGTGCAGCTCAGTCCTGATAACGGACTTCCCGGTTGGGACCGCATTTCCGGCTATTTTTATCCGGACAGCACTATTGCAGGTTTCAGCCATACCCATCTCTCCGGAACCGGGGCAGGTGACCTGTATGACATTTCCTTCATGCCGGTGACATTGCCTTATAAGGAAGCGGAAGCCCCGCTCGGCATTCATTCTTTGTTCTCCCATTCGGAAGAGTCGGCAAGCGCCGGATATTACCGGGTGCGTCTCAAGGATTATGATATCAATGTAGAGCTGACGGCTACCGAGCGTTGCGGCATCCAGCGGTATACTTTCCCAAAGGCCGATGCTGTCGTTTTCTTGAATCTGCGGAAAGCCATGAACTGGGATTTTACCAATGATTCATACATAGAAGCCGTCGATTCGGTGACGGTGCAAGGTTACCGTTACTCCGACGGTTGGGCACGCGACCAGCGCATCTACTTCCGTACGCGCTTCTCCAAACCGTTTGCTTCGATGCAACTCGATACGGCCGCCATAGAGAAAGATGGCAAGCGGGTAGGGACATCCGCCATTGCACGGTTCGACTTCCGGACCGGGGAAGGAGAGCAGATTCTTGTCAGCACCGCCATTTCCGGTGTGAGTATGGAAGGGGCGGCACGTAATCTGGCTGCCGAAGTGCCCGATGATGATTTCGACAAATATCTGGCGGCTGTGCAGGACAATTGGAACAACCAATTGTCACGGATAGAAATAGAATGCGATGACCGCAATGAGAAAGTCAAGTTCTACACGGCTTTGTACCATTCGATGATTGCTCCCACTATCTATAGCGATGTAGATGGTTCCTATTACGGCCCCGACAAGAAAGTGCATCAGGCTGAGGGCTGGACAAATTACAGTACTTTCTCCTTGTGGGATACTTTTCGTGCGGCTCATCCACTCTATACCTTTATTGAACCGGCGCGGGTGAATGACATGGTGAAGTCTTTCCTCGCTTTTTCCGAACAGAACGGCCGCCTTCCCGTATGGAACTTCCAGGGCGGCGAGACGGATATGATGATAGGCTACCATTCAGTGCCGGTCATTGCAGATGCCTATTTGAAGGGCATTGGAGACTTCGATGCGAAAAAGGCTTTGGAGGCTTGTGTGGCCACTGCCAATATCGATTCTTATCGTGGCATCGGGTTGTATAAGAAATATGGCTATGTTCCCTATAACGTGACGGACCGGTATAATTCGGAAAACTGGTCACTTTCCAAAACGCTGGAATATGCATACGATGACTATTGCATAGCCCGTATGGCAGAGAAACTGGGTGACAAGGAGATTGCGGACGAGTTCTATGAACGTTCCCGCAATTACCGGAATGTCTACAATCCGGCAAGCTCTTTCATGCAGCCTCGTGATGACAAGGGAGAGTTTATCCGGAATTTCTCGCCGGACGACTATACTCCGCATATCTGTGAAAGTAACGGTTGGCAGTACTTCTGGTCTGTACAGCAGGATATTGACGGCCTGATAGCTTTGACCGGAGGCAAGGAGCGGTTTGCACAGAAGTTGGATAGCATGTTTACCTACAATCCTTCTGCCGATAGCGAGTTGCCTATTTTCAGTACCGGGATGATCGGCCAGTATGCGCATGGAAATGAGCCGAGCCATCACGTCATCTATCTGTTCAATGCTGTGGACCAACCCTGGAAAACCCAGAAATATGCGGCACGGGTAATGCATGAGCTTTATCTGAACACTCCTGCCGGTTTGTGTGGCAACGAGGATTGCGGGCAGATGTCCGCCTGGTATGTGTTCAGTGCAATGGGATTTTATCCGGTAGACCCGGTTGGCGGAAAATATGAAATCGGTACCCCCCTATATCCGGAAATGAAGATGCACCTGCCCGGTGGAAAGACCTTTACGGTACTGGCACCGGCGGTGAGCAAGGAGAATTGTTACATTCAGTCTGTAAAACTCAATGGTAAGGACTACGCTGAAAGCTATATTACGCATGAACAGATAATGGATGGCAGTGTTTTCGAATTTGAAATGGGGGATAAACCTGGTCCGGCATGGTACAGTCCTCGATAACCGGCTAAAATATGGATGAACATTTCGACTTGGCATATAAGTTGCTTTTCCGTAGATACTACGCCAATCTGCTGTTCTACGCCACACGCATTGTGGGGGAAGAGGATGCGGAAGATGTAGTTCAGGATGTTTTCGTGGAACTGTGGAAGCGGAAAGATACCATGAGGATGGGAGAGCAGATTCAGGCTTTTCTGTATAGGGCAGTGTATACCCGTGCTTTGAATGTCCTGAAGCATCGGGACGTTGTGAACGGCTATGAGGCTGTCATGCTCGAAATCCATAAGAAGAGGGTTGAGTTCTATCAGCCCGACAGTAATGATGTGGTGAGACGGATAGAGGACGCAGAGCTTAGGAGGAAACTGTCCGATGCCATCAATGAACTGCCGGACAAGTGCCGGACGGTATTCAAACTCAGTTATCTGCATGATATGAAGAATAAGGAGATAGCCGATACGATGGGGGTGTCACTGCGTACGGTGGAGGCTCACATGTATAAAGCCTTGATATTCCTGCGTGACAAGCTGGGGCGTTTGAATCTGATGCTGGCTCTGTTTTTCATCGGGAAGGTAAGTGTTTTTGCAAGCAGCGTTGTTTTATTATCATAATGGAGGAAAGAATGAATAAGTTGAATGAGGAGATATTAGCCAAATTCCTTATGGGTGAATGTACGGAAGATGAACTTCGTGAGGTAAACGCCTGGCTGGAAGAATCAGGTGAGAATGCACGCGAACTGTTCAAGCTGGAAGAGATTTACCACTTGGGGAGACTGGGGGATACTTCGAATACACAAGACATAGAAAAAGCCGAAAAACGATTGATTAAAAGACTGGAGCAAGAGAAGACGGAACAGTACAAGGTGCGGAAAAAGATTGGTTGGATGCGATATGCTGCCGTATTTGCGGGCTTCTTCCTTTTGGGACTTTTCAGCTACCTCTTCTATCAGACCTATAGCAGCCGGCCGGAAACATTGCTGGCTGTCACTGCCTATGATAAGATTAAGGAACTGAAACTACCGGATGGCACGAAAGTTTGGCTGAATAAGAATACTACCCTAAGGTATCCGCATGAGTTTGCCGGGAAGGGCAGGAAGGTTTATCTGGAGGGAGAGGGATATTTTGAAGTGATGAGGAATCCGGAAAAACCGTTTGTCGTACAGAGTGAGGCCATGCAGGTCAGGGTGTTGGGAACCATTTTCAATCTTAAGTCTGATAAGGCAAAAATGTCTGCGGTAGCCACTCTTCTGAAAGGGGAGGTGGAGGTGAAAGGCAATCATGGTGAGGGTATGATTACTCTTGCTCCCGGACAGAAAGCCGAGCTGAACGGAATAACCAGGCGTCTGATTGTGAAGCAGGTGGATACGGGGATAGAAAACTGGCACAACAATGAGTTTGTTTTTGAGAAAGCCGATATATACACCATTGCACGTACATTGGAAAATTCGTATGGTGTGAAGGTTATTCTGGCGCCGGACATAGATGTAAGTAAGACCTACTCGGGTACACTTAAGAAAAAAGACAGTGTGGAGGCCGTACTGAACCTGATAAAGAATGTAATCCCGGTAGAGTATAAAATTGTAGGGAGCAGTGTTTTCCTTTCCTCAAAGAAGTAGGCTTATCCGCACAAATATGAAATACAACGAGAAAAACTAATTTAATACTAAAACTTTCTACTATTATGCGAAAATTAATCCTCTTGCTTGGCTTTGTGGCCTGTTCATTTAGTATGCACGCCAAAGACTTTACCCGGTATGTCAGTCCATTGGTTGGAACTTTATC
>CAJJYX010000018.1 GCA_905197435.1 uncultured Bacteroides sp. | reverse complement strand
AAATTTAAACACATTATTAATCAGAATTCTGTTGCATTTGCAAGTTGAATTCAGCTGATTTGTATCAGACGGAACCTGCATTTATGAAAGGAGCTTCCATTGCCGATAAAATAATAGGAAAAGGGGCAGCTGCTCTGATGGTATTGGGAGGATTCAAAGCTGTATACGCCGATATAATCAGTACTCCGGCACTGGCATTGCTGCGCGAGGCCGGTGTGGAAGTGACCTTTGCCCAGGAGGTGCCTCACATCATTAACCGCAACAAGACCGGCTGGTGTCCGCTTGAGACAGCTTGCGACAAATTGAATTCCGTGGAAGAGATGTATCCGGTTATCCGTGACTTCATAACTAAAATGCGATCTGTTTAGTATAAACTCAATGATTAGCATTAAGTAGTTAGTGCATAGAAGTGGACACTTTGTTCTATCAATGTAAAACGAAAAGTTTTATATGGCAGAACAAAGTGTTCTTCATATTGGGACAAAGTGCCCTGCGACTTGACACAAACAGGAATAACAGTTACTCTTGAAAAGTCTATTGATAGCAGATGCCCTTCTTTTCCAGCATTATGAAGTCTTCTTTACACATGCCTATGTCATCCAGTGTACAGGCTTTATTATGGTCGTTCAGATAGACTCTGCCCTTTTCTGTAAAAAGAGCGCTGATTACGGATAAAGAATCATTTCGATATGGAGTTTCCACACCACCCAGTTCCAGCATTGTCTGGAAGAATGAAACACTGGAAGATACATTTTTCTGCTTGTTCGTCTGCGCTGCCGCCGATAACGATGGATATGCTTGCCGATAGCTGTCGGACATCCAGATGAGAAAAGGTACATGTATCTGATAATAAGAAGGAACCGGTGAGGCATGCAGAAAAAGATGTCGGCTGTCATCGAAAATATCTTCTCCATGGTCGGAGGTATATATCATGGCTGCATTGCAGTCTTGGGTTTGCAACATATGTATCAAGCGCATCAGGAAATTATCGGTATAACGGATGGAGTTGTCATAGGCATTTACCAGATTATCCTTATATTTCACTTCTGCATCGACGGGCATGTCCGGAAGAAAGAAAGCCTGGTCTGCCGGATAGCGTTCCCGGTAATTGAAGTGGGAACCATAGGTATGGAGCACAATGAATTGCCTGTTTTTCCCTTTCTTCAGTTCTTTTGCCACTGATTTCAACAGTTCATCGTCCGAAGGATTATAATTGGAGTCTCCTGCATTTTCTTTAATAAAATCATATGTGTCGGCCTCTTTGCCAAAGAAGTCGATAAATGAATGGTTGTAGCGTTGATTGGAAAAGAAAGCTGTTTGATAACCGGCTTCCTTGAATGCCGTGATGATTCCTTTCTGGTGATAAATGGAATCAAAATTGGAAGCGCTGACCGATGACAGCAGCATAGGAACACTTTTATGAGTAGTGTTCGATTCCGTCAGTACATGACTGAAGGCAGTCAAGCCGTCAGTATTCAAAAGCTCCGGATTGGTATTGCGCCCATAGCCATAGATAGACCAGTTGCATGCGCGCGAAGTCTCTCCTACTACCATTACATAAATTTCTCTTTCATCTGCCGAATGGGTGCTCTTGGCATGGAAAGTAAAATCCTTCGAAGTCTTGTGATAATTCTGTGTTTGAGCAGTCCGTTGAAAAGCAAGTGCAATATTATAGCATACATTGGCAGGATAAAGCTCTGATTTCAATTCGTATCGGCTGTCGAACAAATAGGCTGCACCTAAGGACAATATGCCGACAATTAATGCGTATCGGGAGCGTCGACGTTCCCGTCGGATAAATGCTTCGGGCAGCTTGCGTTTGCGTACGATGGACATCATTGCCAAAATTAATGCAGGAATATAGAGCACCACCACAAGAACTATGGCAGGAATCAGATTGTCCAGCAGTTCCAAAGCTTCGCTCGAATTGGTTGTTACCAGATTCAGAAACATATCTACTGCAATGATGGACTGCCCGAAAAGGTACAACAGTACTATTTGAAATGCTCCAAAGAAAATAAATGGAAATAAAATCCAGAAGGTCCTGCCACAGTTCCTCGAACGGGCCATGACTGTATAGTATACAGAAAGAGGCAGCAAGACATTGCATATCTTTGCTATCCACGATATAGGTTCGGTAAAACACAGTACGACATTGGGTACTATCAAAATGAACAGGAACAAATAGAACAAGTGTTCCTGATTCTCAAACCATTTCTTTATGTCTTTAAAAAGCTTCATTGATATTGAATATAAATCCTGTTTGATGTTTGCCAAATCCTAAATCCAAACGTACATTTACCCTTTTCTTGAACTCCCAGCGGTAACCGAAACCATAGTTTGGAAGAATATGCTTGGTTTTAAATCCGGAGAAATCAGGGAATATGGTTCCTGCTCCTATCCATGCGGCGACTCCGTTCCGTTTCCACACATGTTGGCGGAGTTCCAGTTGGGCATCCATGGCACATTTGTCACGGTAACGCCCTTCGTAGTAACCGCGCATCGAGTAAGAGCTACCTAATGTCGCCATCAATCCCCAAGGAGGATTTCCGTAATTCAGCAACGTATGGAACTGCCCTGCCAATACTCCACCCTTCCAAACAGGATGATAATAGCTGGTTGTCAACTCCGTACTGCTGAACGCGTATCTATTTCCAAGAAAAGCCGGACTGAAGCGTTGGTCCACTCTCAGATAATAGCCTTTATAGGCATTTGTCAGGAAATCACGTGAGTCATACAGCAAAGAAAAACCTAAACTTACATTGGTGGTACGCGCTTTCATGCCTTCCCATAATTCCGGTTTCTCAAAATCATGCCCGTATACATAATCAAATACTGCCATCGGACCTATAAAGAAATTACGTGCTATCCGGAACATGAAGTCAACTTTTACTTGCGCTTGAAAACGGTCGTACTCGCTTTCATTGTCATCGTTTGCCCCATTATCATATCCTTTGCCCCAATAAAGGCTCGGAAAAGAGTAGAAATACAGATTATAATTCAAGCGGTATTTGTTTCGAGGAAAAAGATGGTTGCCACGTACCCCCAACAAGTAGAACCCAACCGTAGAAACATCACCATACAAAGAAACATTGGAAGGAGGAAGAATACTGTCTTTCCGATCGGTACGATAGAGACCTGCCGCTACCAAACCAATCCCCAATTTAGTGTCACTGGAATAGTGAGGTCCCCCTATAACACTGAAATCAAACTTTTTGTCTTGCTTTTCCTTATTGGCATCGTTGAAGTAGTCCAAGAATTTCTTGAAGAGACCTCGCTTTACCGGAAGTGAATCCATCGCAGATACAACCATAGTATCTACCGGAGAATTAGCTTCTGTTGGGGGTGTCTGTGCATGAACAGCAGTTTCTGTAATCAGCATCAATATCGGTAATATCCATCTTGTTAGTTTAGTGCTCATTTGTCTGTAGAAAACTTCTGCGGCAAAGTTAATCTTAATCATTTTTATTACAACAATGTTACTTTCCTTTTTGTTTTCTCATTTTCTGTTTTAATGTTCATATTTCCCTTCCCGTTTTACGTTCACTCTTTTTAACCGCATCATTTATAGAACTTTCCTTCTTCTGTAGTGTTTCTTTAGACAACAAGGAACAACATGATAATAGATTATGAAAACAGCAATGGATATTCCCGATAAAGAGGGACGGAAACGGTTGGTTATCGTAGGTGGCGGCTTCGGCGGACTGAAACTGGCGCGGAAACTTAAAAGTAATAAGTATCAGATAGTTTTGCTGGATAAGAACAATCATCATGTTTTTCAGCCATTGCTCTATCAGGTGGCCACAGCAGGCATTGAGCCAAGTGCCATCTCATTCCCCTTTCGGAAAATATTCAAGAAGAGGGAACATTTTCATATACGTATCTGTGAAGCGCAGCAGGTCATTCCGGAGAATCATCTTCTGGAAACTTCCATCGGAACTTTGGCTTATGATTATCTGGTCATTGCAACCGGATGTGACACAAACTATTTCGGAAATGATGGGATAGCTGGACAGACGATGGCTTTGAAGAATACGTCCGAAGCCTTGTTTAACCGTAATCAGATATTAGACAGTTTTGAACAAGCTCAGAATACCGGTAATGAAGAAGAGCGCAAACGATTGATGACTTTTGCTATCGTGGGTGGTGGAGCTACAGGTATCGAATTGGCCGGTGCTTTGGCCGAAATGAGGAAATTTGTGCTTCCTCAGGATTATCCGGATTTGAATATCAGCAAAATGCGCATTGTCCTGATTGACGGCTCTCCCCGCCTCTTGTCGGCTTTTTCTGAGGAGTCTTCTAAGGAAGTGGCTGATTATCTTGGAAAACGTAATGTAGAAATCAAGTTAAACCAACGGGTTATGGGTTATGAGAACTATCAGTTGAAGTTAAGTGATGCATCGGCCATCGAAACCAAGAATGTGTTCTGGGTGGCCGGTGTAAAAGCGAACAGCCTGCAAGGGCTGCCATCCGAAGCTTACGGGCGGGGAAATCGCCTGAAAGTAGACTGTTATAACCGCTTGTATCAGTATCCCAATATCTTTGCTATCGGTGATACTGCACTGATGATTTCTGCCGACTATCCTAAAGGGCATCCACAAGTAGTGCAACCTGCTATCCAGCAAGCCCAAAATCTGATACAAAACCTGCAACGCATAGAAGAAGGCATGCCTCTGCAGCCGTTTGTATACCATAATAAAGGTTCTATGGCAACCATTGGCCGCAATCATGCCGTAGTTGAACTCAAGAGGCTTCGTTTTGGAGGTTTTCCGGCATGGGCAGCATGGCTGTTTATTCATTTGATGAGTATTGTAGGCGTGAAAAACCGTCTGTTTATCTTTGTTGACTGGATGTGGAGCTATTTTACCTACGATCCTTCTTTGCGGATTATCATCAAACCGTTGAAACGGAAGTAAACTTTTGTTTGGCGAACTGCTGACCGTTGAATGGAAAGACTCCTTTTTCAAAAGGCTTGTAAGTAGGCACTTTTATTTTACTGGAAATAGAATTTAAGCTCAAATAGGATATATTTCGCTCAAAAATCCTATATTTGCAAATGCTTAAAAAGCTCAACGAGCTATAAATTGATTAAACACAGTAAAATAAAAAAGAGTGATTATGAAAAAGTTCAATTTGAAGATGGTCGCAACCGTAATGATTTGCGGCTCGTTTCTTTTCAGTTCTTGTATCGGTTCTTTTGGACTGCATAGTAAACTGGTCAGCTGGAATCAAGGTATTGGTACCAAGTTTGTAAACGAACTGGTTTATCTGGCATTCAATATTATCCCGGTATATGGTGTCTGCTATCTGGCTGATGCATTGGTCATCAACTCTATTGAATTTTGGAGTGGCTCAAACCCGATGGCCAGCGTTGGTGATGTGAAGAAAGTGAAAGGCGAAAACGGTGACTATCTGGTAGAAACACTTGAAAACGGCTATTCCATTACCAAAGAAGGTGAAACTGCTTCTATGGAATTGATTTACAACAAAGAGCTCAATACTTGGAATGTTGTTGCCGATGGTGTCAGCACAGAATTGCTGCAAATGAACAATGACGGTACTGCACAAATGACTCTTCCGAACGGTGAGGAAATGACAGTGACGCTGGATGCTCAAGGTGTTGCTACAGCACGTCAGGCAACGATGGTCAACAGCTATTACGCTTTTAATTAATGGATAACTGGCAATAGGTAATTGATAATGGATAAAGCCACATATAATATATGGCAGATGCATTATCAATTATCCATTGCCAATTATATTTAGAACGGATATCCCACGGCAAAATGGAAAGCAAAATCGCGGCTGAATTTAGGATGAATGATGGGATAACGGTCTTTTTTCTTCTCATAGGCCGGATTGATGGCTTTCATACCTCCGTCGAAACGCAATACAAAGAAATCCAAATCAAGGCGCAGTCCTAAACCGTATGCCACGGCTATTTGCTTATAGAATTTATTAAATTCGAACTGCCCTCCCGGCTGGTCCTTATAATCCCGTATTGTCCAGATATTTCCGGCATCCATAAAGAGAGCCCCTCTGAATTTCCAGAACAGTCGTGTGCGGTATTCAATACTGGCATCCAGCTTGATGTCCCCCGATTGATTCATGAAATTATTGTCTCCGGGGAAAGAACCGGGTCCCAAGTCACGTACAGACCAACCACGTACGCTGTTGGCACCACCGGAGAAGTAACGTTTCTCAAATGGAAGCATCGTTGCATTGCCGTAAGGAATGGCAATACCGGCACCAAAATGAAATGCCAGTGAGTTGCGGTTGTCAATGGCCAGATTCTTGGCAAAATCAAAATCCCCTTTCAGGTACTGGGCAAAAGGAATGTTCAATAAAGTGTATTCTCCTGATGCATTCTTCTTCATCCCTCCGAGCTTTGCTACAGCATACAGTAAGTTACCGGCCGATTCAAAATTAAGGCGGATGGTGTAGGAGTTGCCGATACCGGAATTATTCATCAAAGCTTTCCCGGCACTGTTGTAGATATAGCTGTAACCGGTGCGGACTATAAAGCGGTCTTCATAATTGTATTTAAGGATGTAGTTTTCATCCTTCTCCAGGTATTTTTTTCTAAAAGTCGAATCTATACTGGGCATATACAGATAATTAATATCCAACAAATCAATGCGATGCTGCGATCGCCGTTGTTGTACTCCCCATTTGTAACTCCATCCGGCAGAGGCCACAATACGTGTAAACTCCGGCCGTATCTGGTAGTTATATTGCAATCCAAACTCTGTAGTAGCCCTTATCCTTCGTTTGAAATCACTGGAAAGGAATGGGAACATGAAACGTGGGAAATTGATGGTTGCTTCTGCTCCCAATTCTATGTAGTTCTGGTTCAATCCGCTTTGCAGACCGGACACAGCTTCATAGGCTCCACGCAACTTGAGCATGAACGCTTCTGAACCTTTGAACATGTTACGGTGTTGGAAAGCTACGGAAGCGGCAGCTCCCAAATCACCCGCAGAGTTTGTTCCTTCCACTTCGAAGGATACAGATTGGTGCTTGCTTTTTGTCAGCATCACATAAGCATTCAGCTTTGCACTGTCGTTCTGCTGTACTTCGAAAAAACGGATATTGGTATATTTCAGAGCTTGCAGACGTCCGAAGTTTGAGTAGGTACGTTGTACATCCTGCTCGTTGTACAGTGTTCCAGGTATGATGCGCAGATTGTTGGTCAATACTTTAGGACGCAGATACAGCTTGTCTTTATAATAAATGGGGAATCCTTTGTAATGCAATGAATCATCCACTTCAATACTGTTCAGGGCAGATGCCTGTAACACATTATAGTCCGTTATAAAATTCACCTTGTTGATGGTGTATTGCCTATGATTTTGCTGTACAGTATCGTTGTGCTGTCTGTAGGGAAGCAGGTGCAGTGTCAAATCAACCAGATAAGAGTCACGGACAGTATCTGCGGTATAGGATATGTACTCTTTATTGAATTTGTAATATCCGTTCTGAAGCAATTTGCTCGTAATGCGCTGGCGCTCTGCATCCAGCACGTTAACATCTAAATACATGCCTTCGGATAATAGGATTGCTGCGGAATCCTTCCGTATGTATTCTTCTATTTTACTGTCCTGGATATCGTATTTCAAAGTATGTACCTTGTATGGCTTTCCGGTTGTCACCTTATAGACCAGCTTCATTTTTTTCTTTTTGGCTTGACGTACCGGTTCCACTGAAGCGCCCATGTAACCCATATTCTGTACAGCTTTGGTAATTTCCTCACTGGTCCGGTTTGTCTCCTCCTCGCTATATATGACCGGGGCATCCCCCAATTTCCGTAATGTACGGTTTATCCAACGCGTAGAGTCCCGCCCGGACCAGTTGTAGACATACAACTGAGTCTTTATCAGACTAAACCATTTTGAATTGGGATTCTGCCTGATGTATATAGACAGATTAGATGGTTTTACTTCTTTGTTGTCGGTATGTATGCGCACTTCATCCAGCAAATACGAGCCATCCGGCACATATTTGGTAGAAGAACAGGAAGCCAATAAAAATACAATAACAGCAAGTATCGCGTAGCGGAAACCTTTATTCATACCGAATTTTTAATTGCGCATAAACAGCTACAAATATACTTGTATTTTTTTGTTCCCGAAATAAAAACGCCGGAAGAGTGCAGAGTTTTTGATTATATTGAAATAATCATGTATTTTTGTCAGATAATAGCATATACTCTATGGCATTAAGTAAAAACCGCATCAAATATATCCACTCGCTGGAGCAGAAAAAGAACCGGAAGGCAGACAAGGTGTTTTTGGCAGAAGGACCTAAACTTGTAGGAGATTTGTTGGGACATTTCCCTTGTCAATTCCTGCTGGCAACTTCGGAATGGCTTTCCCGGAACCGTCCTCTTTCCGTAACGGATGTTACGGAAGTGTCGGAAGAGGAACTTTCGCGTGCCAGCCTGCTGAAGACTCCCCAGCAAGTGCTGGCCGTGTTCCGGCAACCGGATGAGGAAACGGATGTCTCTGTCATCAGCCGCTCCCTCTGCCTGGCCTTGGATGATGTACAAGACCCCGGCAATTTGGGAACCATTATCCGCCTTGCCGACTGGTTTGGGATAGAGCATATATTCTGTTCTCCCAATACCGTGGATGTCTATAATCCCAAAACAGTGCAGGCCACAATGGGAGGTATCGCACGTGTCAGGCTGCATTACACTTCCCTACCCGAGTTGATCCGCTCACTGAAGGATATTCCCGTTTACGGAACCTTCCTGGACGGGGAAAACATATACGGACAACCTCTTTCAAAAAACGGGCTGATTGTGATGGGCAATGAAGGAAATGGCATCGGAAAAGAAGTGGAGGCGCTCATCAACCGCAAACTGTATATTCCGAATTATCCCGCCAACCGCGAGACATCCGAGTCATTGAACGTAGCCATTGCTACTGCAGTCGTTTGCGCTGAGTTCCGGCGCCAGGCTGCATTGTAATAAAATCAAAAGGAAAATACAACCAGGGAACCATACTGGGCAGTTCTTTCTCGATACCCGGAGGGACTTCGGCCAGTATATTGTGACATTTATCAAAGAGCAATTTACCGGCCTCCGTTTCAGGAAGCAAAGCTATGACCCCCGGCAGCCATTCCGTATTTTCTACCTCTTCTGCCAATGGGAAGATACGCGATACGTACTGTTCTTCGCCTATTTCCACCACATATTGTTTCAGATAACCATGTCCGGAAAGAAACAGAAAATGAGAAGCATAGCGTTTCATGCCTTCGGACGGGGACGTATGGCTTTAGGAGCCGTAGCATTTTCATGCTCCAGGATCTCCAGAGGTTTTAATTTCTCAGGCTTTCTGTTTCTGCTCTTGTGAAGAGAGTCTGCGGCCTGCTGAAGAGTATCCTTCGGGGCAAAGTCCAGACTGTCCGTAGCATGATAACGCATCAGTGAGATACGGTCTGCCAGCAAAGACTGCGGAGACTTTTGCTGCGGATAGTAGATAAAACCGCGTATTTCCTTGATTGCTCCCAAAGTATCAGCAAATAGAGTGATGGTTTCAGTACCCTTGTTCCGTATTTTCCGAATGGCGCTGATGACACTGTCGTTCTTTTCATAAAGAACCTGCATCGCCATCAACGGAGCATGTGTACTGTCCGGTACACCATTGCGGAAGCGGAAGCGTACGCTCCAGCGTAGCGTGTCACGGTCGTGGAAGTTCGCGTCTGCAGGTAGCGTAAATGCAATTTTATTGTCCAAAGGCATGCCCGTCAACTGATAGATATGCTGCCATATCCATACGTCGATACTGTCTCCGGCAAGTGATTCCTTCGGTTTGTTGTCACGCAGGGCAATCAAGTGGTTGATGCCGTCTCTTTCGGATTTCAACCGTACATTTACTTTCTCGTAAATTTTGGTCAGAACTTCCGGATTGCGGGAAAACCAGACCATGGAAGAATCAAAATCCGCTTGGGTAATGCCATATTTCTTAAAAACCGATTCAATGTACAGTACCCGCTTATAACTCTCGTTATACGGAACCTCTTCCCCCATAGCCTTGGCTATGTGATAATCATAAAGCACGTTTTCCATCTTGGCATCCGGAAGGACGGTTTCAGGTCTTTTCACCTTACAAGCCGTCAGGATGAATGCCAAAAGGACTACGCTACACCATTGAATTCGATTTATTCCTTTCATGATTTCTTTATGGCAGCATGATAGGCATCATTGAAATCTTTATTGTAAAACAACAGTAAAGCAATCATACCGCAACTGATTGCTGCATCCGCAAAATTAAATATCGGGCTGAAGAAGATGAAATGTTCTCCGCCGACAAACGGCATCCATGTGGGCCAATTTGTATCAATAATAGGAAAATAGAACATGTCCACCACTTTGCCATGGAACCATGAGGCATATCCTCCTCCTTCAGGCATGAAGGATGCTATCTGCGAATGGGTGCTTTCATTGAACAACACACCGTAGAATACGCTGTCGATGATATTGCCCAAGGCTCCCGTCAAGACTAAAGACACGCAAATGATGAATCCGGTCTTCATTCCCCGTTTCACGAACCGGTACAGGAACCAGCCAATTACCGCTACTGCAACGATGCGGAACAAGGTAAGGAACAGCTTAGCGAATATTTCCATGCCGAAAGCCATACCGCTATTCTCGGTAAAGTAGATGTAGAACCAGTCTGTGACCCGGATACTCTCATGCCAGTACATGTGAGTCTTTATCCAAATCTTGATAATCTGGTCAATAATCAGTACCGAGAATATGATAAGGCAGGCTATCCGGCCTTTCGTAAAGAATTTGCCCATTTTTATTTCTTGCCGTTGTTTTTAGCTTCGATGCTCAAAGTGGCATGGGGCACCGCACGAAGGCGCTCTGCCGGAATCAGTTTGCCGGTTTCGCGGCAAATGCCATATGTTTTGTTCTCAATGCGCACCAAAGCAGCCTGCAATCCTTGGATGAACTTCAGCTGGCGCTGTGCCAGACGTGTGGTCTCTTCCTTGGACAAGGTATTTGCACCTTCTTCCAGTACTTTGTACGTAGGGGATGTGTCATCGGTATCGTTACCGTCTGCACCGGTCAGACTGGCTTTCAACAGGTCATAGTCACGCTGTGCCAACTCTAACTTATCCAGAATGATAGCGCGGAATTCTTCTAATTCCGCATCTGAATATCTTGTCTTTTCTGCCATAACTTTTACGTGTTAATCAGGTTAGTATTCATTATTCTTTCACTACGTTTATGTACAACAAGAAATCATCAAAGTTCAGTTCTGTACCGTTTTCCACGTTGTCTGCCAACGTCAGTGAAGTTCCTAAAACTTGGTTGCAAATATAGTCTTTATATTCATTTACCGCATCATCTGTTTGGGGATTTTTTGATAATGCAATTTTTATTTTATCTGTTATCTCAAAACCACTTGATTTACGGATATTCTGAATACGGTTCACCAGCTCGCGTGCAATGCCCTCACGACGCAGTTCTTCGGTTACGGTAACCTCCAAGGCCACGGTCAGTTTGCCTTCGTTGGCAACCAGCCAGCCGGGGATGTCCTCGCTGAAAATTTCCACGTCGGCCGTTTCGATCACAGCTTCCACGCCGTCCAGGCTGAAGGTATAGGAACCGTTCTTCTCCAGTTCGGCGATAGCTTCCTGCGACATTCCGGCCACGGCAGCTGCCACGGCTTTCATCTGTTTTCCGAATTTCGGTCCCAGTTTCTTGAAGTCACACTTCACTTTCTTCACCAATACACCGGCGGCACCATCCACGAACTTGATTTCTTTCACGTTCACTTCGTTCATGATAAGCGCTTTCACAGCTTCGATGTGTGCACGTTGTCCGTCATCCACTACCGGTATCATGATGCACTGAAGCGGTTGGCGTACTTTGATGTTCACCTTGCGGCGCAATGCCAGTACCATGGAAGTGACGTCTTGTGCCATCTGCATGCGTGCTTCCAGTTCCTTGTCTATCATTTCCTCCTTATATTCGGGGAACTTGGCAAGGTGTACGGAAACGACGTTGTCATGTCCGGTAGCTGCAATCAGGTCTGTATACAGCATATCAGCATAGAACGGAGCGATGGGCGCCATCAGCTTGGCTACGGTTTCCAGGCAGGTATAGAGTGTCTGGAATGCGGAGAGCTTGTCCTGTGTCATGCCGCCGCCCCAGAAACGTTTGCGGTTCAGACGGACGTACCAATTGGACAGGTTGTCGTTCACAAATTCGGAAATCAGACGTCCCGCTTTTGTAGGTTCATATTCATTATAGCAAGTATCCACGTTTTTCACCAGTGTATTCAGCACGGAAAGAATCCAGCGGTCTATTTCGGGGCGTTCTGCCATAGGCACGTCGGCTTCCTTGTATTCAAATTCGTCCACATTGGCGTAAAGGGCGAAGAATGAATAGGTATTATAAAGCGTTCCGAAGAACTTGCGGCGCACTTCTTCCACTCCATCCACGTCGAACTTAAGGTTGTCCCACGGAGAGGAGTTGGTAATCATGTACCAGCGCAACGGGTCGGAACCATATTTCTCAATGGTCGAGAAGGGGTCTACGGCATTGCCCAGACGTTTGGACATCTTGTTGCCGTTCTTGTCGAGCACCAGGCCGTTGGAGATGACAGCCTTGTAGGCAATGCTGTCGAACACCATCGTGGCGATGGCGTGCAATGTGAAGAACCAGCCGCGTGTCTGGTCCACTCCTTCGGCAATGAAATCGGCGGGATATACCTGATGGCTATCCAGCAATTCTTTATTTTCGAACGGATAGTGTATCTGTGCATAAGGCATGGCACCGGAGTCAAACCACACATCAATCAAGTCCGTTTCGCGCTTCATCGGTTTGCCGTCTTTGGAGACGAGGATCACATCATCCACGTAGGGGCGGTGCAGGTCTATCTTGGCATAATTCTCCTCGGTATAAACACCCGGCTGGAAGCCTTTGTCTTTGTAGGGGTTGGACTGCATCAGGCCGGCAGCCACGGATTTCTCTATTTCGTTGTAGAGCTCTTCCACAGACTCGATGCACTTTTCCTCACTATTGTCCTCCGTGCGCCAGATGGGCAGCGGAGTACCCCAGTAGCGCGAACGGCTGAGGTTCCAGTCATTCAGGTTTTCCAGCCACTTGCCGAAACGTCCCGTACCGGTACTTTCCGGTTTCCAGTTGATGGTCTTGTTCAGCTCTATCATGCGTTCCTTGCAAGCAGTGCTGCGGATGAACCAGCTATCCAGCGGATAGTACAACACCGGCTTGTCCGTACGCCAGCAGTGCGGATAGTTATGCACATGCTTTTCTATCTTGAATGCCTGACGGGCCGCTTTCATCATCATGCAGAGTTCGATATCCAATGATTCGGCAGCTTGTGCAGCCTGTTCGTCGTATTTGCCGTCTACAGTAAATCGAGGGTCATAGGCATTCTTCACCCATTTGCCCTGATAGTCCTTATATAGGTCTACGTCGACACATGCCTTCACGAAATCCTCATCCAGTTCATCAATCAGATAGAATTTTCCGGTGAGGTCCACCATCGGACGGGTTTCCCCCTTCTTGTTTATCATGAATAAGGAAGGTATGCCGGCGGCACGGGCCACAAAGGCATCGTCTGCACCAAAGGTCGGGGCAATGTGTACGATGCCCGTACCGTCTTCGGTCGTCACATAATCGCCTGGGATGACACGGAAACCTTTGTCGCTGACTGTCCAACTGCCGTCTTCGGCAACGTCTATCGGCTTCACCCACGGAATGAGTTGTTCGTATTCCATGCCTACCAAATCCGGGCCTTTATATTCACCCACCACCTTGAAAGGTATCAGTTTGTCTCCCTGCTTATACTCCTCTAATGCAATGCCTTCCGCTTTTTTGTTGAAGTGGGTATAGAGCAATGCCTTTGCCAAAACGACAGTCATTTTCTCGCCGCTATAGCCATTGTAGGTTTGCACGGCCACGTAGTCTATCTTAGGCCCCACACAAAGTGCAGTGTTGCTGGACAATGTCCACGGAGTGGTGGTCCATGCCAGGAAGTAAGGAGTTCCCCACTCTGCCATTTCCGGTTTCGGATTCTTTATTTTGAACTGCCCCACTACGGTGGTGTCCTTTACGTCACGGTAGCACCCGGGCTGGTTCAGCTCGTGCGAGCTGAGTCCCGTTCCGGCAGCGGGCGAATATGGTTGTATGGTATATCCCTTATAAAGGAGTCCTTTTTTGTAGAGTTGTTTCAGCAGCCACCACAAGGTTTCGATGTAGCGGTTGTCGTAGGTGATATAGGGGTTTTTCATATCCACCCAATACCCCATCTTGTGTGTCAGGTCCTCCCACTCTTTGGTGAACTTCATGACGTCCTTGCGGCAGGCAGCGTTGTATTCTGCTACGGAGATCGTCTTGCCGATATCTTCTTTCGTGATGCCGAGTGCTTTTTCCACACCCAGTTCCACGGGCAATCCATGAGTATCCCATCCGGCCTTACGCTTTACCTGGAATCCTTTCATCGTTTTGTAACGGCAGAAAATGTCCTTAATGGAACGAGCCATTACATGGTGAATGCCCGGCATACCATTGGCCGAGGGAGGCCCTTCGAAAAATACGAAAGAAGGACAACCTTCACGTTCTGTCATACTCTTGGCGAAAACCTGGTTTTCGTCCCATTTCTTCAACACTTTCCCATTCACCTCGGAAAGGTCAAGTTTCGAATATTCGGCAAACTTCTTACCCATCTTGATATTTTATATTTACGATTCAGCTATTTTTCATCTGTTTTTCATGATTGGAAGGCAGTACATTCCGATATACCCCGAAATGACACCTTCTCCATTTTAAGGGTGCAAATTTACAAAAAACTTAGATACAAGAGACTTTTTATGTAGAAAAAGCTGGATGAGTGCAGTAAAATGTTTATTTGGTGCCGGTTCGGTGAATGTGGAGAGAGTGATATTCGCACGATATTTTGGCGAAAAAGCCTCCGAAAACGCCGTTCCCCTATGCAAAAAACAGCAAAAAACGGCAAATTTGCTCAAACAAACGGCCTAAAAACTACGTTGAAAACAACAAATGAAGGGGTACTTCCGTTGAATTCAACAAGCGGTATGCCGCATTCTGCAAATGCCACTACTGTTATCAGCAATAGGCGTGCAGAGAACAGCATGGTAAAGAATAATAAAGTATTATAGATAGAAAGAATAATAACAGCATCAGCAGGTTAGCAATCAACTGCTGATGCTGCTATTTTTCACTATAATGTAAAATGAAAGCATTGAGATAATGGTTCACCACTCCGAAACAATCCGATGTCTCATCGAAAGAGAGGAAATAATACATCAGGTTTTCCGGTTCTTTTTCCTTGGTCAGGACTTCGTCCACATAGGTCAGAAAGGCATTTTTGATGCTGTTGTCATCGTAGCAGTCCGCCAGTTTTGCCAGCTTGCGATCTATAGGCTTGTTACGCTGCAATTGCATGGCAGATTTCGTGTGTTTAGGCTTCACTTCATTGGTCAGTTCCCCGTTGTTGTATAATTGTCGGCGCTTGTCATAGGCTTTGTTCAGCAGTTGGTAGATTCGGTCGGCCACCTCGTAGTTTATGGCTGTGGCGGGCTTCAATTGCTCTTCTTTGCTCTTCTTCTGCATGGTGGCATGGTAGGCAAAGTATGTCAGGAAGTCCCGGAAGAGTATGGTTTGGGGCAAGATGATTTCCAACAGGACATCCGGGTCGGCAAGTACCTTGAAATCTACGGAGTAATATCGGACACGCCCGCGGGTGACGGAATTGACCTTTATGTCGGTTCTCAGAAAACCCAAGGCGGAAAACTGCTTGATGATGACTTCCTGCCGGGTGCGACGGATGCGGGTTTCTTCTTCTACACGGGCCTGAGAGTAATGGAAAGGCTTGTAGTTGAAAGCAATCTGTTTCACCGTGAGCCAGTCGAACAGGACCAGTTCGTCGGGAGCCAGGCGATAGTTCAGCAATCGCAATACATTGATGCAGAGAGGTATTTCGGGAGCGGAAAGGTTTTTCTTGACCATCGTTTCTGTTTTTAGCGTATAATTGTGTAAAGATACGAATAATCAATGGAATTACCATCCGAAATGCCATACTTCATCGTCCCGGATGCCACACTTCAGCAGCTGAAATGCCACACTCCGTTGTCCGAAACCTATGGCATTCCGGACGATGAAGTGTAGCATTTCGGAGAATAAGGTGTGGCATTGGAGGCAACCGAGTGTGGCATTCGGGAAAGTCATCTTTTCATCTTCACCTCGTACAAATCGCCTCTCCGGTCTTTCAGGTTGCGTACACTGCCGTAGGTATGCAGTTCATTCAGCAAGTCCAGATCCACATCCGACACAAGAATCATTTCGGTATTCGGAGTGGCTTCCGCACGCTTGCCGTCTGTGGGGAAAGCGAAGTCGCAGGGAGTGAACACGCCGGACTGGGCATACTGGATGTCCATGTTGTGCACGCGGGGAAGATTGCCTACACTGCCGGCTATCACTACGAAGCACTCGTTTTCGATGGCACGGGCATGGGCACATACCTTTACGCGGCTGTAAGCGTTCTGCGTGTCGGTGAGGAAAGGAACAAAGAGTATCTGCATACCTTGGTCGGCCATGATACGGCTCAGTTCGGGGAACTCGACATCGTAGCATATCAGTACGCCTATCTTAGCACAGTCCGTATCGAAAGTCTGGATAGACTTGCCTCCGCTCAGCCCCCAGGACTTTATTTCATCGGGAGTGACGTGTATCTTCTCGTACATTTCATAACTTCCGTCGCGCCGGCAAAGGAACCCTACGTTGTATAGCAATCCGTCATCCTTGATAAGCGGCATGCTGCCCGTAATGATGTTGATGTTGTAACTGATGGCCAGTTTGATGAAACGTTCCCTGATTTCCTCGGTGTAGGCAGCTAGTCCGCGGATGGCTTGCGACTCGCCCTCGTTGTTGAACTTTGCCATCAACGGTGCATTGAAGTATTCGGGGAAAAGGATAAAATCACTCTTGTAGTCGCTCACGGCATCCACAAAGAATTCCACTTGTTCAAAGAGGTCATCCAGCGTCTTGTAGGTACGCATCTGCCATTGCACCAGACCGACGCGGACGGTGGTTTTGGGGTTTACAAACTCTTGCGTGGGAGCTTGATAGTAAATATTGTCCCATTGCAGCAGACAAGCATAGTGTTTGGACTCCTCATCGTTCGGAAGATAGTTGCGCATCACCTTGCGCACGTGGAAATCATTGGAGAGCTGGAAGGTCAGCACCGGGTCGTAGATTTCCTTCTGCTTCACCTTGTTTATATACTCTTTAGGACGGAGTTGGTCGGCATACTTGTAGTAGTTCGGGATACGTCCGCCAAACATGATTGCTTTCAAGTTCAGTGTTTCGCAAAGTTCCTTGCGGTATTCATACATACGGCGTGCCAAGCGCAAACCGCGGTATTGGGGATGGATAAAGACTTCGATGCCATAAAGGATGTTGCCCTTCGGATTGTGGGTGTTGAAGGTCTCCTTGCCTGTCACCTGGGCATAGGTGTGGTCGTTCTTCACATCATCGTAGTTCACAATGATGGAAAGTGCGCAGCCCACGATTTTTTCATCAACCACTGTCACGATTTGCCCTTCGGGAAAGATACGAATCAGCTTCTCTATTTGTTTGTGCGTCCAAAACACATCGCTTCCGTCTGAATAGACGCGTGTAAACGATTGTGCCAACTGGTCATAATCTTCAATCTGCAGATTGCGTATCTGCACCTTATTAATTTTCATTGAGTCCATAATAACTTTCTGGTTATTCCTGATTAAAAACTGTGCAAAGGTACAGTTTATCTTTACATGTTATCTTACTTTGGAGATTTTTCTTTCTATTGCCGGCAGATAAATAGCGTACCGAAATAACAACAAAAAAATGACACGGACTTCCATTTTTCCTGACAGAAAAACAAAATCCGTGTCATCCGACACCAAAAGGTTCTTACAGGGGCAATTTTATTTCTTGTTTCTTCTGTCCTTCCATAGCTTGGTCATATCCTCCAGCGTCTTGCCCTTTGTCTCGGGTACAAGCTTCCAGACAAATAGCGCGGCTATCACACAGATGATTCCGTATAATCCGTAGGCAAACATGTGTCCGAACTTGTCGCCCATATCCCCCAAAGTCATATTGTACATAGGGACGAAAGTGGAAGATACGATGAAGTTGAATATCCACTGGAAAGCCACAGCAATGGCCACTGCAGAGCCACGAATGGTATTCGGGAAGATTTCGGCAATCAGTACCCAGCAGATGGGTCCCCAGCTGAACATGAATGAAGCGCTGTAGACCATGATGCTGATGACCGCCAACATGGGAGGAAGTCCTGCCACCACATTGCAGAGAGCCACCCCGAAAGCACCTATCGCCATACCGATAGAACCGGAAATGAGAAGCGGCTTGCGTCCCCATTTCTCGACTGTGAAGACGGCCAGCAGCGTGAACAGGATATTGATGATACCCATGATAACAGTTTGGACCATCGGGTTCCCCATGCCCATCGTTTCAAAGATACGCGGTGCAAAATAAAGCACGGCATTGATACCTACAGCCTGCTGGAATACACTCAGCATGATACCGATGAAGATAACCATCCAGCCGTATGTGAAAAGTTTTTCAGTCTTTTCTTCCGCCGTAGCTTTGATTTGAGCCAGAATGACCTTTGCCTGGGCCAGCCCGTTGATACGGCTTAATACTTGGAGTGCTTTCTCATCCTTACCGCTCATGGCGAGATAGCGTGGTGTTTCGGGAACAAACAATACGAGTAACGTAAAGAGTCCTGCAGGAACTGCTTCACTGACAAACATCAGACGCCATCCTATCTCCGTGATCCATACGGCTGCTTCCGGATTCAGAATCTGGTTGATTCCTTCAATGGCCTTTATCACCGGATTTGAATTCTCGCCCAGAATGAGGAAATTCACGAAGTAAACCACCAACTGGCCGAAGATAATGGCAAACTGATTCCATGATACCAGAGTACCGCGGATGTTGCTCGGTGCTACTTCGGCGATATACATAGGACAAATGGCTGACGCCAGACCTACACCGATTCCTCCCAATATACGGTAGAAGTTGAATGCTACGAGCAAGGAATAGGAAGGCACACCGTAATCAAAGAAAAGAAACTCCGGATTATAAGAGCCCAATGCCGATAAAAAGAACAAGATGCCGGCAATGAAAAGAGAACTCTTGCGTCCCAAATAGGATGCGAAAAGTCCCGAAAGAGCACTACCGATGATACATCCTATAAGTGCGCTGGAAGAAGTGATGCCGTGAATCGTATCTGTGTAGACAAAATCGGGGGCACCCATGAAGAATGCCTGGAGCCCTTTGTCAGCACCGGATATGACTGCTGTATCGTAACCGAAGAGCAAACCTCCGATTACGGCTACAAGCACAATGGAAAAAAGATAGAGTCTGCTACCTTTTTCTGTATAATTCATGATATTAATGATTAGCGATTAATGATTAGCGATTAATGATTAATATTGAAACACCTCATGCGCAACCTATTAACCACTAATCACTAAACATTGATCATTATTAGCAGTACATGTTTACGATTGCCTCATATAATTCCTGTTTGCCGCTGGTCTGTTTCGGTTCGCCGTTGGCTTTTGCGTATGCCACCACATCTTCCAGCGTCAGCTTACCTTCTTCGAATTCCTTACCCTTGCCACTGTCGAAAGAAGCATAGCGTTCGGCCAGCATCTTCTTGTAAGGAGATTCTTCGAGCAGTTTGGCTGCACTTTCCAGTGCACGTGCCATTACGTCCATGCCGGCAATGTGGGCAATGAAAATGTCTTCCAGGTCTGTGGAGTTGCGACGGGTCTTGGCATCGAAATTTGTACCGCCATTGCCAAAGCCGCCGTTGCGGATGATTTGCATCATGGCCTGGGTCAGTTCAAAGTTGTCGATGGGGAACTGGTCTGTATCCCAGCCGTTTTGGTAGTCACCGCGGTTGGCATCGATAGATCCGAGCATACCGTTGTCTACGGCTACAGCCAGCTCGTGTTCGAACGTGTGGCCTGCCAAAGTGGCGTGGTTCACTTCGATATTCACTTTGAAATCCTTGTCCAGATTGTGGGCCTTCAAGAAGCCGATAACAGTTTCGGTATCTACATCATACTGGTGTTTCGTCGGTTCCATCGGTTTCGGTTCAATCAAGAAAGTGCCTTTGAAGCCATGGGCACGGGCATAGTCACGGGCGATGGTCAGCATCTGTGCGAGATGCTCTTTTTCACGCTTCTGGTCTGTGTTCAGCAATGACATGTAGCCTTCGCGACCACCCCAGAATACATAGTTTGAACCTCCCAGCTCGATAGTAGCGTCGATGGCGTTCTTGATTTGAACGGCAGCGCGTGCCACTACATCAAAATCGGGATTGGTAGCCGCACCGTTCATATAGCGCGCATGGCCGAATACATTGGCAGTACCCCACAACAGTTTGATGCCGGTTTCAGCCTGTTTTTGCTTGGCGTATGCCACGATTTCTTTCAAGTTTGCTTCGTATTCTTCAATGGTTGCGGCTTCTTCGCAAAGGTCTACGTCATGGAAACAGTAGTATTCGATGCCTATCTTCTGCATGAATTCAAAACCAGCATCCATCTTATTCTTGGCTGCTTGAATCTTGTCTGCATCACCGTTCCAGGGAAATTTCTTCGTTCCACCGCCGAATTGGTCACCGCCTTCTGCGCAAAGCGTGTGCCACCATGCCATGGAAAACTTCAACCATTCGCTCATCTTCTTGCCCATGATAACCTTGTCGGCATCGTAGTAGCGGAATGCCATCGGGTTCTTGCTTTCTTTTCCTTCAAACTTAATCTTTCCTATTCCGGAAAAATACTCTTTTGTTGCCATAATCTTAATTTTATTTTAATAGCTAATTACCTGATTTACAATTATTTTTATTCTCTATTTTCTGCGCTTTTGATAAACGTGCAGTTTATATGCATGCTCATTTTTAGGTGCTGATTAAGCGGACTGAATGAACGCTTTTCCTCATTTCATTGCGCTCTCCAGGCAGCACTTCCAGCGTGCATAAGCGTCGGCATAAGCTTGACGGTCTGACGGCTTCGGCTCTATCACTTCCAATTTCTCAAGCGTGGCAAAGGCTTCGTCGTTGTCCTTGTATATGCCTGCACCGATTCCGGCACCTTTGGCAGCTCCGACAGAGCCATCGGTGTCATACAGTTCGATGGTGGCTCCCGTCACACCGGCCAATGTCTCACGGAACAGCGGGCTAAGGAACATATTCGCCTTGCCGGCATGAATTTTCCGCACGGGGATGCCCATTTGCTCCATAATGTCGATTCCATACTTGAAAGAGAAAACAATGCCTTCTTGTGCTGCACGAATGATGTGCTGCTTGCCGTGCTGGTTGAAGTTGACGCCATGAATGGAACAGCCGGTTTCCTTGTTCTCCAGCATACGTTCCGCACCGTTTCCGAAAGGAAGGATACTGATACCGGCACTGCCGATGGGGGCTTGTGCGGCCAGCAGATTCATATCGCTGTAAGAGATACCTTCGGGAGCAACAGTACGTTTCACCCAGGAGTTGAGGATGCCTGTACCGTTGATACATAACAGAACCCCCAGACGGGTTTGTCCGGCAGCATGGTTGACGTGCGCAAAGGTGTTGACACGTGATTTGGGGTCGTAATTCACTTCACCGTTCACACCGTATACCACTCCTGAAGTACCGGCGGTAGAGGCAATCTCACCGGGATTGAATACATTAAGTGAAAGGGCATTGTTGGGCTGGTCACCGGCACGGTAAGTAATAGGCGTACCTTCTTTCAATCCCAACTCAGCGGCTGCAGCGGCACAAACACGCCCTTGTTCGGAGAAGGTAGGCCTGATGTCGGCAATCAGAGAGGAGTCGAATCCATAATATTTCATCAGGAAGTCGGCAAGCCCGTCATTCTTGAAGTCCCAGAACATACCTTCGGACAAGCCGGAAACGGTAGTACAGATTGTGCCGCTGAGCTTCATTGCGATATAGTCTCCCGGCAGCATAATCTTGTAAATCTTCTCATATACATCCGGTTCGTTTGCCTTGACCCAAGCCAGTTTGGATGCGGTGAAGTTCCCCGGAGAATTCAACAGATGAGAAAGGCACCTTTCCTTCCCCAGCGCTTCAAACGCTGCCTGGCCATAAGGAACCGCTCTTGAATCGCACCAGATAATAGAAGGGCGCAGTACTTGCTGGTTCTTATCCACACACACCAAGCCATGCATCTGATAAGAGATGCCAATTGCCTTGATGTCTTCTGCGTTTATCCCTGATTCTGTCAATATTGCTTGTGTTGCCCACTTCAAGTTTTCCCACCAGTTTCCGGGATTTTGCTCTGCCCAACCGGGCTTCACTGCGATAATTTCCGCTTCAGTCTTGGGGAAAAAGGCTGATGATACACATTTGCCGCTTTCCGCATTTACCAGACTCGCTTTTACTGACGAGCTGCCGATGTCATAACCTAATAAATACATTTCTATCAATTAAAATTAAAGGTTTAAAAATCAATGTCCGGTCACCGTCTCACCTTATTATATATCTTTTTATCGAAACGATAGTAACGCGCCGCCCGGTGTGCCACCCCTTGCTGTTTTTCTTCCATTGGAACGACATATTCCATCAACGCTATCTTTTTATGGAAGTTGCGTACGTCATACTGCTTGTCATACACCAGTTCGTACAAAGTGCGCAACTGGGATGCGGTAAATTTACGCGGCAATAAGTCGAACAAGGAAGATGGGTTGAACTCGACGTACTGGCGGATGTAAGTAATGGCCTCCTTGATAATCAGGTTGTGGTCGAATGCCAGAGCCTTTATGTCCGGCATAGCCACCCAACTGGCTTGATAATCGTCCAGATCACGGTTCAATGCGCGGTCTATCTTAACCAAGGAAAGATAGGCTATCGTGACAATGCGTTCTACCTTGGACTGCATGGCACGTTCCAACCAATGTACATCTCTGGGATCTTTCGTCCGGTTTTTTGAGCCGAATGCTTTGAATTGCATCAAGTTGACGTTCTTCAGCCCCGTCAATTCATTCAGCACCCGTTTGGCAGCTTCATCCAAATCTTCGTCCATGTAGATCAAACTTCCCGGAAGCTTCATATCATGGAATATCTCTCCCCCTTCTTCTCCCGCACGCTTAATCAGCAGAACTTTCAACTGTTCTCCGTCAAAACCAACCACTACACAATCTACAGAGATATGATTGTTTGCCAACGGTGTTTTTTGTCCTATGTCTTGCATAATATATCTCTTTAAGCGCTGCAAATATAAATAGGTTTTTCTAATTTGCAATAAGTGAAAAGAATATTTTCATAATGTTATAAAGCATTATTTTTCAGATTAATACATATCTTACTTTATACAATATCATTTTCTGTCGTTATCGTATTGAATACAATATGTATTTTACGAGAATACACAAGCGTACTAATCGTAGGAAGTACAATAAGGAGGAAGTATTTCATTTATAAGCATTTCAGTATCCGGATAAAGTAGAAAAGCCAAGTACCCATATTGTATTTTAGTCTGCATTATTCATACTGGGGTTAAGGAGTTATTCAGGACGGCTTTCTCCTGAAGCAAGGGCATTGCACAAAAAACATCCGTTTGTGCGGTGAATATCGGAAAAACCTCTACCTTTGCAGCACTTTTTATTTAAACACTAAAAATAAGTAAATATGAAAGCATTTGTATTTCCGGGTCAAGGTGCCCAATTCGTTGGCATGGGAAAGGACCTGTACGAAAATTCGGCATTAGCCAAAGAACTTTTTGAGAAAGCAAATGATATCCTCGGATATCGTATTACTGATATTATGTTCAACGGCACAGATGAAGACCTTCGTCAGACTAAGGTTACTCAGCCTGCCGTATTTCTTCACTCCGTAATTTCCGCTTTCTGCATGGGTGATGACTTTAAGCCGGAGATGACTGCCGGTCACTCACTGGGCGAGTTCTCAGCATTGGTTGCTGCCGGTGCATTGAGCTTTGAAGATGGTTTGAAACTGGTATATGCCCGTGCCATGGCTATGCAAAAGGCTTGCGAGGCACAGCCCTCCACCATGGCGGCCATCATTGCCCTGCCGGATGAAAAGGTGGAGGAAATCTGCGCTCAGGTAAGTGCGGAAGGTGAAGTTTGCGTGGCAGCCAACTATAACTGCCCGGGACAAATCGTTATTTCCGGTTCCATAGAAGGCATCAACAAAGCTTGCGAACTGATGAAAGCCGCAGGTGCCAAGCGTGCCCTGCCGTTGAAGGTAGGCGGTGCATTCCACTCTCCTCTGATGAATCCTGCCAAAGTTGAGTTGGAAGCAGCCATCAATGCAACGGAAATCCATGCACCGAAATGTCCGGTATACCAGAATGTAGATGCTCTGCCTCATACTGACCCCGCAGAAATCAAGAAGAACCTGGTGGCTCAGCTGACAGCATCGGTACGTTGGACCCAAACAGTAAAGAACATGGTTGCCGACGGTGCTACCGACTTCACAGAATGCGGTCCCGGTGCTGTGTTGCAGGGTCTTATCAAGAAGATTACACCGGAAGCAACGGCTCACGGCATTGCATAAATCTTTGAATACTGTATATTTTCAAGGCTGTCTTTCTCCGGTAAGACAGCCTTTCTTGTTTCCGAGAAATAAAAAGCGCATTCTTTTGTTTTTTATTTCCGATTTTCCCTTACCTTTGTTGCCGTAAAGACAAAGGGGTGCCCTGACGGGCTGAGATCATACCCTCGAACCTGATGCAGTTAGTACTGCCGTAGGAATTGGTTATTTTTTTCTTCACCGAATTTGCCGTAATGGCACTTCTTTGTATTTACTTCCATAGTTTTATTTCTTAATAAACAGAAAAATGAAAGTATTGGTCAACAACAAAGAAGTGAAAACCGGTGCCACTACCCTTTCACAGCTTATCGAGGAACTTGCCTTACCGGTGCAAGGCATTGCCGTAGCCGTAGACAACCGTATTGTGCTTCGCACGGAATGGACAAAATATGCCCTGAGGGAATATATGTCCGTCATCATCATCAAAGCAGCTTGCGGAGGATGAGAATGATGAAAAATGAAAAACTGAAAAACGGAGGGGTACAGTTCATCACGCATTATACGGAACGATATTCTTATCTGGATGCCGCACGAATCGCCCTCGAAGGCGGTTGCCGCTGGGTGCAACTGCGCATGAAAGACGCACCGTTGGAAGCGATAGAGCCCGTAGCCTTAGAGGTGCAAGCTCTTTGCCGGCAATACGGCGCCACCTTCATCATTGACGACCATGTGGAACTGGCGGGGAAGTTGCATGCCGACGGCGTACACCTTGGGAAGAAAGACATGCCCATAGCCGATGCACGTCGGATTCTGGGCGAAGAGTACATCATAGGCGGCACAGCCAATACTTTTGAAGATGTATGGCAGCACTATAAAGCCGGTGCCGATTATATTGGCTGCGGTCCTTTCCGCTACACCACCACCAAGAAAAATCTGAGCCCGATACTGGGGCTGGAAGGATATGCAGCCATCATCCACTGGATGCAGGAGGAGGATATACATCTTCCGATAGTTGCCATCGGCGGGATAACCATAGCGGATATTCCAGCCATCATGCAGACGGGTGTAAGCGGGATTGCCCTTTCCGGCACGGTACTGCATGCTGACAGTCCGGCAGATGAAATGAGAAGAATCATTTCTTTCATGAAGAATGGAGAATTTTAAAGAACGAAGAATCAATATACTACTGATATGGAAAAATTAGTGATTGCGGGACGTGAATTCAACTCCCGCTTGTTTTTGGGAACCGGAAAGTTCAATTCCGATGAAGTGATGGAACAGTCTATCCTGGCATCCGGCACAGAAATGGTGACGGTAGCCATGAAACGCATCGAACTGGATAATAAAGAAGATGATATGCTGGTACACATACAGCATCCCGGTATCCAGCTTTTGCCCAACACCTCCGGTGTGCGCAATGCCGAAGAAGCTGTTTTTGCCGCACAAATGGCGCGTGAGGCTTTTGGTACGAACTGGCTGAAACTGGAAATACACCCGGATCCTCGCTATTTGTTGCCGGATTCTGTGGAGACACTGAAAGCCACGGAAGAATTGGTCAAGTTGGGATTTGTAGTGTTGCCCTATTGCCAGGCAGACCCCACGCTGTGCAAAAGACTGGAAGAAGCCGGTGCTGCCACCGTCATGCCGCTGGGAGCTCCTATCGGTACAAACAAAGGATTGCAGACAAGGGATTTCCTGAGAATAATCATTGAACAAGCCAATATCCCCGTAGTGGTGGATGCAGGTATCGGTGCTCCGAGCCATGCAGCAGAAGCGATGGAAATGGGTGCTTCGGCTTGCCTGGTAAATACTGCCATTGCAGTGGCGGGTGACCCTGTAGCCATGGCGGTAGCTTTCAAGCAGGCAGTAGAGGCAGGACGCATGGCCTATGAAGCAGGTCTGGGCATGCAGGCTGATAATTTTGTTGCGGAAGCCAGCTCACCGTTGACAGCATTCTTGAACCTATAACATACGATGCAATGAACCAGAAGATAAAATTCCCCCGTTCCGAGAAAGTATATTTACCGGGCACCCTGTTTCCCGAATTACGCGTAGCTATGCGCAAAGTGGAGCAAGTGCCCAGTACGAACTTCGTTAATGGAGAAAAGGTGATTACTCCTAATCCTGAAGTGTATGTGTATGATACCAGCGGCCCGTTCAGTGACCCTGCCGTCGAAGTGGATTTGAAGAAAGGATTGCCTCGTCTGCGCGAACCGTGGATATTGAAACGTGGCGATGTAGAACAACTTCCCGAAATAACATCGGAGTACGGACGCATGCGCCGTGACGACAAATCACTCGATTCTCTGCGTTTTGAGCACATCACCCTGCCCTATCGTGCTAAAAAAGGACAATGCTGCACGCAAATGTACTATGCCAAGCAAGGCATCATTACACCCGAAATGGAATATGTGGCAATTCGCGAAAACATGAACTGTGCAGAGTTGGGAATAGAAACACACATCACACCGGAGTTTGTACGCCAAGAAATAGCTGCCGGACGCGCCCTGCTTCCTGCCAACATTAACCACCCCGAAGCTGAACCGATGATTATAGGCCGTAACTTCCTGGTGAAGATAAATACCAATATCGGCAATTCGGCCACTACTTCCAGCATTGAAGAAGAGGTAGAGAAGGCATTGTGGAGCTGTAAGTGGGGTGGAGACACATTGATGGACCTTTCTACGGGTGAGAACATACACGAAACACGCGAATGGATTATCCGAAACTGTCCCGTTCCCGTGGGCACTGTCCCCATCTATCAGGCTTTGGAGAAGGTAAACGGAAATGTGGAGGAGCTCAGTTGGGAAATCTATCGTGACACGCTGATAGAACAGTGTGAACAAGGAGTGGATTATTTCACTATCCATGCCGGCATCCGCCGCCATAATGTGCATCTGGCTGAGAAAAGGCTGTGCGGTATCGTGAGCCGTGGTGGCAGCATCATGAGCAAATGGTGTCTGGTGCACGACCGCGAGAGCTTCCTTTACGAGCACTTTGATGACATTTGCGATATTCTGGCACAGTATGACGTTGCCATCTCTTTGGGAGACGGGCTGCGCCCGGGATCTACATACGATGCCAACGATGAAGCGCAGTTTGCAGAACTCGATACGATGGGTGAACTCGTGCTACGTGCTTGGGAGAAGAATGTACAAGCTTTCATTGAAGGACCCGGCCATGTGCCCATGCACAAGATTAAAGAAAATATGGAACGCCAGATAGAGAAATGCCATAATGCACCTTTTTATACACTTGGCCCCATTGTGACGGACATCGCACCGGGCTATGACCACATTACTTCTGCCATTGGCGCGGCGCAGATTGGCTGGTTGGGTACGGCGATGCTATGCTATGTTACTCCCAAAGAACATCTTGCCCTGCCCGATAAGGAGGATGTGCGTGTAGGTGTGATAACCTATAAGATAGCCGCCCATGCTGCCGACCTGGCAAAGGGACACCCCGGAGCACAAGTACGTGACAATGCACTGAGCAAGGCACGCTATGAGTTCCGTTGGAAGGACCAGTTTGACTTGTCACTCGATCCGGAACGCGCATTCAGCTATTTCCATGCAGGAAAACATGTGGATGGAGAGTACTGTACGATGTGCGGCCCTAACTTCTGCGCCATGCGGTTGTCGAGAGAATTAAAGAAGAAATAATGCGATGAGGTTTTGAGCGAAGCTAATCTCCTCTCTTAGTGAGTAAGAAAAGAGATGCTTCACTACGTTCTGCATGACAGAATGATATGACTGTCAGAGTTTCGACACACCCTCATCTTATATTTAAAAGTAGAATATTATGTTTTCAGATGAATTAGAAAATTTATCCTGGGAAGAGACGACGGAACGTATTCATGCCAAGACGGATACGGATGTACGTCGTGCGCTCTCCAAAGAGCATTGTGATGTAGAGGACTTCATGGCACTTGTTTCACCTGCCGCTACTCCCTATTTGGAGACGATGGCACGTCTGAGCAAAAAATACACCGAGGCGCGTTTCGGGAAAACAATCTCCATGTTCGTTCCTCTCTATATAACCAATTCTTGTACCAATTCCTGCGTATACTGCGGTTTCCACATCAGCAATCCCATGCCGCGCACCATATTGACGGAGGAAGAAATCGTGAACGAATACAAGGCCATCAAGAAGCTGGCACCTTTCGAGAATCTGCTGTTGGTGACGGGAGAAAACCCGGCTAAAGCAGGCGTGCCTTACATTGCCCGTGCGCTGGACCTGGCAAAGCCCTACTTCAGTAACCTGAAAATAGAAGTGATGCCCTTGAAAGCGGAAGAGTATGCAGAGTTGAAAAAACACGGCATGAATGGAGTGATTTGTTTCCAGGAGACTTATCACAAGGCCAATTACAAGATCTATCATCCACGTGGCATGAAGTCCAAATTTGAATGGCGTGTCAATGGTTTCGACCGCATGGGACAGGCAGGAGT
>CAJJYX010000017.1 GCA_905197435.1 uncultured Bacteroides sp. | reverse complement strand
AAAACCCCCGTAGCCATGTGGACAAGCGGCTGAAACGGATTCTGCGGGCTGAGTTCGAGGAGGGAACATCGGAAGTAATCGAACAGGCCTTGCTGCAGCTTGACGAGTTTTTTGCAGGGAAACGCCGGGAATTTGATGTACCGCTGTTGTTCGTGGGTACGGATTTCCAGAAAACGGTGTGGAACGAATTGTTGAAGATTCCTTTCGGGAAAACGATTTCCTATGGCGAAATGGCGCAGCGAATCGGTTTGCCTAAAGCCGTCCGCGCAGTAGCCAATGCCAACGGAGCCAATTCAATGTCGATTTTTGCTCCTTGCCATCGTGTCATCGGTAGTGACCGCTCGCTGACGGGATACGGAGGTGGGTTGGCCGCCAAACAAATGCTATTGGAATTGGAAGGCGTTTTATAAGCCCGGAAGCAAAGGATGCTACCGGGCAGATTGATTTAATTATTATGTCGTATTTATGGGTGCACTATCTGGAAATCTTGAGGTTGCCGACATTGAGCCCCCATTCACCGGCCTGAACGATAGGAATCGGTATCCCGTCAAGGTTTCTCTCGTAGTGAGGTTCCTTGAGATAGGTGTGGGAGTGGCCGCCGACCACAAGGTCCACGTTGCGGGTCCTGCGGACGAGCATCTGGTCAAGGTACGGTTCGTTCTCGAAACCAATGTGGGTCAGGGCGATCACAAGGTCGCACTTCTCCTTGGTCTTTAGGTGCTCCGCCCATTTGTTCACCACTTCCGAGTTCTCGTAACCTGGAATCCTGTCGGAGACCTCCTTGGAGACGAGGATGGTTATGTCGGGCATCAGGCCGATGATTCCGATCTTCATCCCGGCTTTCTTCACAATCGTGTAAGGTTTCACGTGCTTGGCCAGTGCGACATTCGAGAAGTCGTAGTTAGCACACACGACCGGGCACTTGATCTTGGCAAGACGGCGGGCAAGTTCATCGACTCCATTGTCGAACTCATGGTTGCCGAGGGTCACGCAGTCGTACTTCATTGCGTTGATGAGGTCAATCTCAATGTCACCCCCGAGCACTGAGAAGTAGGACGTGCCCTGGTCGAAGTCTCCGGCATGGAGCAGCAGGACATTCCTCTTGCCGTCGGCCTTCACGACGCTGTCACGGTAGGCGGCACGCTCGATCACACCGCCGAATCCCCTGTGCTCACCGGCCCGTTCCGGTTCGAGGTGGCTGTGGGTGTCGTTGACGTGGAGTATTGTAAGCCTCTTCTGTGCCGTTGCATCAATGCTGCCCAAGGCCGCGAGCAGACATATTCCTAAAACAAGTCGTCTCATTTGTTGTCCCCCTCCCCAAGGATTGTGATCCAGTGTTGGTTCTGGCTCTCGATGGGCTTGCCGGCGGCGGTAAGGCTCTGGACATATGCGAGCATCGTGTCATAGAGGTAACCGTTGCATCTTATTACATCCTCGGCGTTCTTGCCCACCTTGTAGCCGTCTCCACCGTCCAACATAAAGTTAAGGGTGGCGATTCCGTAGAGTTTGTCATCGTCGAGAGGCTCACCGTTTATCGTGGCCGAGACGACCTTGCCGTTCTTGGCCACAACTTTGATTCCGCCGACAATCTGGAAGGTGGTGGATGCCATCTGGTCAAGGATGACCTTTACATCACGGCCACGCAACGCCACATAACAGAGGTTGTTGCGGAACGGGAACATAGACATTATGTCATCGTAGAGCACCTCTCCGGCCGGCATGTCTATCCGGACTCCGCCACGGTTGGCGAAACCGATGTCAACCCGCTTGCCGGTGCTGTCGGCGGTCGCCCTCATCAACTCATCGATGTACCAGTCGTAGATCTCGCACTCCGGATATGTCCTGACCATCGCCCTTGTCGAATGACCTATGACGGTCTTGACCTTTGCCATCGTCGGCTGCGCGTCAAGCATTATCCTGGCTGCATCCTTAACAGTACCCTTGCGGAACTTCTTCCCGTTAGGAGCATAGTAGGTATGGCCCTTGACCGTACCCATCGCCTCCTCAACGTTCGACGCGTTGGAGGCTACGACACCCGTGCGATGTCCGTCGACCGGATCCATCGTCCAGATGATCGTGCGCTTCTGGGCGGAAAGGCTGAGTCCTCCTATCAGGAGTATGATAATTATCTGTAGATTCTTCATGATAAAATAGCAATAACTTATTCCGAAAAAATATCACTGAAACCAAACACACAAAACATTATTTAGGCATCTGCGCCCCATACCCCGGCATAGCCCCGAAGAGCAGAAGCGCCTTCTCCCAATTGTAGCGGTTGGCGTACATTGTGACCGAAGAAGTCATCGTTCCGATCTGGTTCATGCTGAGAGCCGACCGGAAAGTGTTGACCGCCGAATTAGGATTGTGCTGCATCTCAGCCGAATACGAGGCGTTTAGGAATCCCTTGAGATAAGCCTCGTCAATCTTTCCCTTGAATATGTCCGCATCCTTCACGGTCGTGTTGCCACTTTCGGAGTCGATGTAGTCAACGTCCGAGAAGTCCGCACTGCTGACATAAGTATAGTCTCCGCCGCCGGGAATGGCTAAGTCACCCATCCTGTTTAGGAAGAACACATTGTTCTCCACACCGGTCTTGCGGGTTGCCTCGCGGTTCTTGTTACTGTCGATGTGAGTGTAGTCAAGAGCGGTCATCATCGAACAGCCGAAAATGTTGTTGGCAAGGTTGCAGTCCGTGCCTGGCTGGAAACGGAAGCCGTAGCCCATGGTCTCGAGGTTCTGCTTGAACGACCACATGAACAGCAATGTGTTGTTCGTGAAGTCAACCTTCGAATTCACCTTTGGGTCCGAGCCACGAACATCCATAGCCTCCATCCTGCAGTTCACGAATATGTTATTGTCGATGTTCATCGAGCCTCTGAAGAGACCGAGGATTACGTGGTTAGGAGCATTGATGAAAGCGCAGTTGTGCACGGTCAGATTCACGTTGGAGTTGTTCATATAGAGGATGCAGGTCTCCTTTGTGAAGGTTTCCAGATTAGAAAGATCCGCACCGCCCATACCTTTCGTTCCGATTGGATTCATCTTCGTGGTCTCCACACCTTCCGGTTGTCCCTTTTGGTTCTCATCGTTACCGGAATAGTAGGAGATGGAATTGCCACGGTCGAATATGATTCCGTCAAAGAGAACTTCAGCGTTGCGGTATTCAAGATTGTTATCGTACTTGCCAACGTTCACCTCAAGCTGGATGGTCGGTGCCTTGGCGCTGCCGTTGGACTCCGGAGTCGGCTGGACCAATGTGCGGTAGTTCAGAATATCACGCTGTGAGAAATCGCCGTTGAAACCACCGTAGATGTAAACAGGCTTGCGGACGAATATATTCCCGCAACGGAGAAGACCATAGTAGTTGCCGGCTGCCACATAGATGGTGGAGCCTGCCGGAGCTATGTCCAACGCCTTCTGAATATTCTTAAGAGGAGTCGACGGGCTCAGACCGTCATTTTTGTTGTTACCGGACTCGCTGACATAGTATATTGCGCCGTTGGTGTTGGCGGCGACAGCGCCATTGCTCACGACCGGAGCCTGACTTTTTCCGCCATGACCGTTCGGAGCGTTATTCGCACCTTTTTCAATGACGCCTTCAGCCTTATCCAGCCCTTTCTGGATGGCTCTGTCCACACCCATAGTAGTCCTCGTGGTAGCGGCGTTCTTGGCACGCTTGCCCAACTGGTTCAGAAGATTCTGCCCCTGAGCAGGCATATTCACCGACAGTGAAAGCGAGAGAGCGAGAACCGCTCCCAACGCTTTTTTCATGTTCCTTAAATGTTTCATTTTAGTATCAGTTTTAATTTTCTAATATGGCTTTATACGGCAGTTGCAGCTTTCTTCTTGCGTGACAGGAAGATAATCAGCGCAACGGCGATAATGATCAGGGATATTCCCAAAACAGGCCTGTAGGCCAGCCAGGCTATGGCTATCACGATGAATGACCACGCGAAGCCTGCGAGCGAGCAGACAAGACCCACACCGGCACCGATGATGTTCGCGATGAACGGAACCACCTTGGCAAGAGTCTCAAGGAAGTTGAATATACCCTTCAGACCACTGATGACAAGGAAAATGCCGAGGAATCTGAGGAGCCAAAGCCACATCTTGTTGGCGGAGTGCTGTCCCTCATACATCTGGTCGGCCGACAGGACACCCATCCGAAGGAGATCAAAGCTCTTGCCACCCTTCGAAATGTAAGGTACGAATGTGTCGCCGCTGACCTGGGCCATAAGGGAAACTTCGGCAGGAAGCACCTTGGTGAAGGTCACTCGCACGTCGCCAATTTGTGGAGTGCCGGACTTTCGGCCGAGACTGATGACATTGCCTTGGATCTTCACGGCAAAAGTCGTGTCAATCAGGCACTCTTCCTTGAACAGTTCCTTGGTGATTCTTTCAGTGTCATTCTCTGAAAAGAGGTACGGCTGCTCGCCGTTGATCGAGGCGATCTGGTTGTTGGTCAGCCTGTAGGCTCCGAATGTCACGTCCTCTGCCGTCTGCTTCAAATCATCAATCGCGATCTTGACCTTGTTCGCACCCTGGTACTCAGGATCGTGGAACTCCTCGGAATCCACAGGCGATTCCACCCATTTCTTCTTGTAGGTATAGGTCGTGGTGGTCTCCTGACTGCCGCCCACCTTGTCCTTGGTCTTGCTTTGGGAGCTCTCCACCCACTGGTAGTACTCCACCTTTCTGATAAACTTCACTGCACTCACTCCGACACCGAAATCCGGGTCGATGAGAGAGTCGGTCGTGGCTGTCATTCCGGTTGCATGGACGAGCTTTCCGTTGAATTGGGGGTCAACCGTGTTGATGTCGGTCATCTCAACGGTCACACCGGCGGCCTCGTTGAGCATTTTTGTTGTCTTTACTGCCCTACCTTCATTCCACCATAGGAGGATCGTGCCGGCGATGATGAGCAGAAAACCGGAGCCGATGCCCCCGAATGCTCTCTTTACACGCTGACCGTATGAGGTTGTTGTTGTCTCTGTGTAAGCCATAAGTACTTGATTTCTTATTTATATTAATATTATGTGATGATCTACTTGATGAAGAATCCGCTCCTTGTGCCGACTCCGAAGAAGTATGTCTTACCATACTTGCCTCCGCCCATGTAGTCTTGCGCGAAGCCGTAGTTGGTGGCGTAACGTTTGCCGTCCTTTTTGATGTCAACCCAAGCGCTGACACGGCGGCGCACGATGTTTCCGAAGCCGTCACGGTCAATCTGCCAGGTCGAATTCAGGACCGTGACACGTTTCGCATCCTCCTCAGGGAACTGCGCGCGGGCCGCGGCCAGACAAGCATTCAGGAAAGCCGAGTCACCCATCTTGGTGGCAGGCCAAGGTTGCATGCTCGCGGCGATCTCTGCCTCGCGGGCGGCCTTACGCTCTGCCTCTTTCTTTGCCATCTGTTCTTTCTCCACCTTGTATTCATCCCTAAGCTGGGCGGCGGTCTTGACAGGATTTCTGGTCTGGAACTCCTCGGAAGTCTTGGCTATGGCCGATTTCAGATCGGCGAGAACCTGTTCATAGCGAGGGTCGCTCTCAAGCAGATAGCCAAAGGAAGCGTTGAGGTTGTAGGCTGAATAGGCCCAGTCTAAATACCACTCCTTCATCTTCCCTGAATATTCATTGGATTTTCCGATTTCAAACTCGATCTGATTGTAGGTTCCGTCGGCGAACTTGGCCCTGTCTTCCTTGGCCGTTGCCGTCTTCTTAGGCAGTCCGGCCCAAAGTTTCGCCCAGATCTTGCCGTAGGCGGCGTTGTAGTGATCCTTGTATTCATTGTACTTGAACTCGTCCTTGACACCTTCCGACTCATGGGCGATATTCTCGACGAAATTGTACATCTCTCCGGAACGGGTGAAATATTCAAGTTCCTGGTTGTCGAATTTTTGCTCATCTGCGGCCTCCTCCATTCTGTAGAGATAGTAAAGAGCGTTGGCGATGACAGTCTTACGGTTCATCGTCATAAGGTGAAGATCCTTCTTCCACTCCAGAAGCTGGTCCCAGGACGACTTCGCGTTGCCTTCGTAAAGAGTTCCTTGCTGGCCTACGATCCTCACGCAGTCTCCCATGTCGGAATTCCAGAATTTCTCCTCGTCAGAGCGGACTCCGTCCTGAGCCTGTAAAGCAGTGACCGCTTCCTCCACTTTGGCCATCGCAGGCTTTGCGGTTTCCGTCACTGATTTTGTGTTTGAGACCTCATTCTTGACTTTGTTTTTAAGGGCGTTTTTTAAGCCGCCCAACTGTGCGTTGGCTGTCATTGTGCCAAGTCCCGCCATTAAGGCAACGACCGTCATGGCTTTCAAATTGTGATTTGTCATTTATTTATGTTTTTTAGATTTATATACATCGCGAAGTTAGACGTTACGCCCCAAAAGAAATATGGTCAAAGAGGCAAAATGCGTCTCTTTGACCATATTTCAATGAAATCCACCTTGAAATGTTGTTATTGTCCGTAGTAACTGTCCCGCCATTGCTTCGGCGTGGTCCCCGTCATTTTCTTGAATAGTGTTATGAAATAAGACACGTCATTGATGCCGCAAAGCGAAGCCACATCGGCGATCGCCTTGTCTTTCTGTGTACTCAGAATCTCCTTGGCCATCTCGATTCTGACCTCGGCTACCAAAGAACTGCTGCTTTTGCCCGTCTGGGCTTTGATCTGACGGTTAAGATTAGACCTGGTGGTGTAGAGCGCGGAGGCCGCCTCTTGAAGATCCACATCTTGCCCATTGAGAATCTGTTTCCTTATTTCAACTTTTAATGGCTCAACCATATCTCGCTCCGCAACCGGAACTGCCCGTTGTTTTCTCGCCGTCTCCAGCTTTTCCGTGACACCGGCAAGAGCATCCTTGATTGATTTGTTTTTACGGGCAAGCAGCCATATCGCGAATGCCAGCAAGGCGACGGCCGCGATGCCACACCACAGAATCTTCCGTTTGGAATTCAGATGATGATCCCGCTCATTGGTGATCTGTTCATTGCGGTAGCGGGCGTTATATTCATTGAGTCCTTGGTTCATCTCGCTATCGTAGAGCGAGTCCTTGATGTGGGTGTACTGCATTAAGTGCTCCACGGCCTCGTCGGAATTGTGGGGAATCAAAGCCTTGCTGAGACCATAGTGAGAATGGCTTTTGTTATAGGCATCTCCTTTCTCCGTGAAGACTTTGAGCGCAGATCGGAAATATTCAACCGCTCTGTCATTGTCTCTTTTTTGGAGGCAGATGTCGCCCATCTGGTTGCAGCAGATTGCCCAAGACTGCATGTTCCCGGCCTTTTCCAACTCTGGAAGTGCCTCAAGCAGGGATTTTTCAGCGTCGTCATACCGGCCGAGGGATATCTGCGCTGCCGCCATCTGCGACAGCCTGATTGCAGCCTTATCATTAAGCCCCATCTTCTTGTTGATATCGTAGGCGTGGCGGGAATAGTCAAGGCTCTTTTCATGCTCTCCCATGCTGTGGTAGATTTCCGCAGCCATTCCGTAGCGTACAGCCAGTTTTAGGGAATCTTTCTGCCTTTCACAGATATTGATCGCTTCAAGGATATACTTCACTCCCTCCGCCGGCTGTTTTGACGCAAGGCAGATTCCAGCCAAAGTGTTCAATGAATATGCTACCCGGGCGTCATCCTGAAGTTCCCTTCCCAACGCCAAGGTCTCTTGCGCAAACTCAAGCGACTTGTGATAGTCCGATTTGCGAAAAAATGCTATTGAAAGGACATTGTCGCAGTCGCATTCTATCTCTTTGGCACCGATCTTTTTGCTGAGTGTCAGAGCCTTGCTTGCGTAGTCGATGGATTTGTTATATTCCTGAGCATCGTAGTACCATTCTCCGGCCCAATACCAGATCAGAGTCTTGACGCTGTCCTCCTTGCTGCCTGGAAGCAGCCCAACTGTTCCTTCGGTGAAGCCTTCCTCGGCCAGATACTCCAAAAACGTTTCCGCCGTGTGTGTCGCCTGAATTCCTTTTTGGCGATCGAACGCTGTGATGAGCGAGTCTGCTACATTTTGTGAAAATGCAGACAAGGCGGTCAAAAAGAATATATGTGTCAGTGCAATTCTTGTCAGTTTCATTTTTTAACCCGTTGGCTAAATTAATTTAACGTGAGTCCGATACAAGTTGTAAATATCTCGTTGAATAATAGTAATATAGGTATAAAAGTATAAATTTATAGTGCCTAATTATAACATTTAAACGATTACCACTATGTTTTCAGAGGCTAAAGTTACGGAGATTTATTGTATGGCAGATGATTTTTGTAAGGAATTTGCATTGCAACAAGGAAAATTCATGGTTGAAAACAAGAGTCGCAAACATCCGACTAGCAGAACTATCCTTGCATCAAGCGGATGAGCATAGCCGATAAAATCCTGCTCTGGAAACAGGCTTTGATTGAAACGGTCAATGGTGAATTGAAAAACATTGCACAGATAGAACTTATGCCTACTCTCACAGAACTTCTACTGCGCCCTGTTTTTGTTCGACCTCTTAAACGAAAATGAGGATAAAGAGCCAATATATAGCTAATTATCCTCATTGTAGTTGCGGAGATCCGACTCGAACGAATGACCTTTGGGTTATGAGCCCAACGAGCTACCAACTGCTCCACTCCGCGATGTTATTGTTTTGTGAGTGCAAAGGTACGGTTTTTAATCTAATATGCAAATAAAATGCATGATATTTTTCTGTCTTATATTACTTTTACCTATAATGTGCTGATGGATAGAACGATAATGGAGAGCTTCTTTTCCCTCCTTTTATAGCAGTTCTTTAATAAAATGTGCGTTTTCTTGTAAGATATGCGGAAATGTCTTACTTTTGCTCAAATAATAAAGCAATGTGCAATTAATCTATGACCGTATCGAAGACAAGAGCTAAATTAGTGGACGTTGCCCGTCAGCTGTTTGCAAAGATGGGTGTTGAGAATACCACGATGAATGATATTGCCCTCGCTTCAAAGAAAGGTAGGAGAACACTCTATACCTATTTCAAGAGTAAGGAAGATATTTACTTGGCTGTTGTCGAGTCCGAATTGGACATTCTTTCGGATATGATGAAGCGTGTGGTGGAGAAAGACATACAGCCGGACGAGAAACTGATGGAGATGATTTACACCCATCTGGATGCAGTGAAGGAGGTTGTTTTTCGGAACGGTACCCTTCGCGCCAATTTCTTTCGGGATATTTGGAGAGTGGAGAAAGTGCGCAAACGTTTCGATACCACAGAAACCCTGCTTTTCAAGGAGGTCTTGCGCGAAGGCATGGAAAAAGGTGTTTTCCAAATAGACGATTTGGACATGACCGCCGAGATTGTGCATTACAGCGTCAAAGGCATTGAAACGCCCTACATTCGCGGCCATATAGGAGCCTATCTGGATGATGAGGTGCGTGATACCTATGTTACCCGTCTGGTGCTTGGTGCATTGGGGAAGAAATGAGATACATTTTATAAATAATTTAAATAGTATGGGATTATTAGATGGAAAAACAGCCATTGTGACGGGTGCTGCACGCGGCATCGGCAAGGCTATCGCTTTGAAGTTCGCTCAAGAAGGAGCAAATATCGCATTCACAGATTTGGTGATTGATGAAAATGCCGAAGCTACGGCAAAAGAATTGGAAGCTTTGGGCGTAAAGGCAAAAGCTTATGCCTCCAACGCGGCAAACTTTGAAGACACTGCCAATGTAGTGACAGAAATCCATAAGGACTTTGGTCGCATTGATATTTTGGTAAACAATGCCGGTATCACACGTGACGGCTTGATGATGCGTATGAGCGAACAGCAATGGGATATGGTTATTAATGTCAACCTGAAGTCGGCATTCAACTTTATCCATGCCTGTACACCCATCATGATGCGCCAGAAGACGGGTAGTATCATTAATATGGCTTCCGTGGTAGGTGTTCACGGTAATGCAGGTCAGGCCAACTATGCTGCTTCCAAAGCCGGTATGATTGCCTTGGCCAAGTCTATTGCACAAGAACTGGGTTCACGTGGTATCCGTGCCAACGCCATTGCTCCGGGCTTCATCATGACAGCCATGACCGACGCCTTGTCTGAAGAGGTGAAGGCTGAATGGTGCAAGAAGATTCCTTTGCGTCGTGGCGGTACACCCGAAGACGTGGCAAACATTGCTACCTTCCTGGCTTCTGACATGTCTTCTTATGTATCAGGTCAGGTGATTCAGGTAGATGGTGGTATGAATATGTAAAATAGTGATTAGTGATTAATGTTTAATGTTTAATGAGAAGTTGGGTGTTAGTCATTAATCACTAATCACTAATCATTAATCGCTAATCATTAAACATTAACAACCGATGACTGTCGTATACGAAGACAATCATATCATAATAGTCAACAAGACCGCTTCCGAGATAGTCCAGGGGGACAAAACGGGCGATACGCCGCTTTCGGAAATAGTAAAGCAATATCTGAAAGAGAAGTACGGCAAGCCCGGAAATGTCTTCATCGGTGTCACGCACCGGCTGGACCGCCCCGTAAGCGGTCTTGTCGTTTTTGCCAAGACTAGTAAGGCGCTGTCGCGCCTGAACGAAATGTTCAAGAACAGCGAAGTGAAGAAGACCTACTGGGCTGTGGTGAAGAACCGGCCCCGCGAGGAAGAGGGGGAATTGGTGAACTATTTGGTACGCAACGAGAAACAGAATAAGAGTTATGCATACGACAAAGAGGTGCCGGGTAGCAAGAAAGCGATTTTGCACTACCGGCTCATCGGGCGGTCGCAGAACTATTATCTGTTGGAGATAGATTTGAAAACCGGACGCCATCACCAGATACGCTGTCAGCTGGCAAAGATGGGCTGTCCTATCAAGGGGGACTTGAAGTATGGCTCGCCCCGTTCGAATCCCGACGGTAGCATCTGCCTGCATGCGCGGTATATCCGTTTCGTGCATCCGGTGTCCAAAGAACTGATAGAAGTGGAGGCTCCCGTCCCTCCCGGAAATTTATGGAATGGTTTTGAAACGATTTAATCTTACTATAATGAAGAAAATCACGGTTTTGTCGGGTTTGCTGCTCCTTGCGGGATTGGCTGCCCAAGCTCAGGAAAGGGTTACGGAGTATAACGTGCGTCCGGCCGTTACGGTGCGCACTCCCCTCCAGGTTGACAGCATCAACTTCAAGGGAGACAAGTTTACTGTCAGTAATCTTCTGAAGACAAAGGTCAGTCTCGATTTCGACGGATGTCAGTACGAACGCATGGTTGCCGATACGGCGGGATATGTCACTGTGGCGAAAGCAGACAAGGACAATCTGTTCTATCTGTTTGCCACCAACCTGCGTGCAGAACGTTTCATGAAGGGCAAACTGAATGTATATTCCCCTGCCCGTTTTGAGGTGTTTGTAAACGGTGAATCCAAGCAGGTCAAGGAGACGGCGGAGGATAGTTTGTCACAGGTTCGTCCTACGGCCGTCAGTCTGCGCATGGATCCCGAAGCGGATTATGAAATTGTCATCAAGTTGCTTTCAAACGCAGACGACAAGATGCGGCCGATGTTGAAGTGCGAATTTGAAAAAGAAAAGGACTTTGCCGGTGTAGCCTGCCGGATGGCACCGGACATGAAGAGACGTTTCTCTTTGTTCAATACCAATTTCGGCTCCCGAGTGAGCAGGGTGTCCCTTTCGCCCAACGGCAAGTACCTGCTGACCCGCTATTCGGACAATTATGATGTGAAACGCTCCAGAACCCGCTGTGAACTGACCGAGGTAAAGACCGGCCGGGTGATACTGCCCAATGCCAATGAAAAAATGAGCTGGATGCCCAACAGCAACAAACTCTACTATACGGTTGTGGGCGAGGAGCAGAATGACCTGGTTGTGTTCGACCCTGCCACGATGCGCGAAGAAGTTCTGTTGAGGAATGTCCCCGAAGGATATTTCAGTTGGTCTCCTACTGAAGACTACCTTATCTATATGCTTACGGACGAGGGCGAAAAGGTGAGTGGCCCGTTGAAGCGCCTCTTGCATCCGGACGACCGTATTCCCAATTCGCGCAACCGCTACTATCTCATGAAATATGATATGGCAACGGGACTTTCCGAGCGTCTGACATACGGTAGCCACAATGTCTACCTGAACGATATCTCTCCGGATGGAAAGAAACTGTTGTGCAGCACTTCCAAACCGGACATCACTCGATGTCCTTTCTCCCTCTCTTCCCTGTTTGAGATTGATTTGGCCACCTTGCAGGCAGATACACTGGTTGCTTGGGATGCTTATTTGGGGAGTGCCTCCTATTCTCCGGACGGAAAGCAACTTCTGGTCACCGGTAGCCCGTCTGCTTTCGGGGGTATCGGCAAAAATTGTGGCGGGCATCCCATTGCCAATGACTTTGATACCCAAGCCTTCATCATGGACTTGGCTACAAAGGAAGTGCAAGCCATCACACGTGATTTCAATCCTACGGTGTCTCCCTTGCAATGGAACCGTGCAGACGGATGTATTTATTTCGATACGACCGATGGAGACTGCAGGCATATTTACCGTTATGCTCCAAAGACAAAAAGCTTTGAAATGCTTCCGCTTGAAGAGGATGTGATTGCTTCCTTCACGCTGGCAAATGACAATCCGACTGTGGCTGCCTACGTGGGTGGTGGGAATACCAGTACGGGTGTGGCTTATACATACGACACGAAGAAGAAGGTTTCCACCCTGCTTGCCAATCCCATGAAACCCATTCTCGACAAGATTGAACTGGGACAGATGGAAGAGTGGAACTTCACAGCCTCGGACGGTACGGAGATAAAGGGGATGATTTGCCTGCCGCCGTCTTTTGACCCAGACAAAAAATATCCGCTTATCGTGTACTATTATGGGGGAACGACTCCTACAACCCGCGGCATAACTTCTCCATATTGTGCACAGTTATTTGCATCACGCGACTATGTGGTTTATGTCATCCAGCCCAGTGGCGCTATCGGGTATGGCCAGGAGTTCTCTGCACGCCATGTCAATGCATGGGGTGAGCGTACGGCCGATGAGATTATTGAAGGTACGAAGAAATTCTGTGCAGCCCATCCGTTTGTCAACGATAAACGTATCGGATGCCTGGGTGCTTCCTACGGCGGATTCATGACGATGTATTTGCAGACAAAGACGGATATGTTTGCTGCTGCCGCTTCTCATGCGGGCATCAGCAATGTGACGAGCTATTGGGGCGAGGGCTATTGGGGATATTCCTATAACTCTGTTGCGGCCGCCGAAAGCTATCCGTGGAATAATCCGGATTTGTTTACAAAGCATGGAGCATTGTTCAATGCGGACAAGATTAAGACCCCTCTGCTATTGCTGCATGGTACGGTAGATACGAACGTGCCTATCGGCGAAAGCATCCAGTTGTATAATGCGCTGAAGATATTGGGCAAGCCGGTGGAATTCATCACTGTGGATGGCGAAAACCACTTTGTGCTTGACTATGCAAAGCGTGAATTGTGGCACAATTCAATCATGGCTTGGTTTGCCCGCTGGTTGCAGGACAGTCCGGCGTGGTGGAATGACCTTTATCCGGAAAGGCATTGGTGAGAGTGATAGAGTAATAGGATAATAAAAAAGCCGTTTCCCAGAATAGACAAGGAGGAAACGGCTTTTTGTTTGTAGTGTGCTTACTGTTATTCGGCCACTTTTGTTGTGTCTTGGACGTTCTCGGCTTTCTGCAAAGTATCCGTTATCACAGTGTCGTTGGACAAGGTTGGTGTCTTACTCGGCTGTTCTACCGGAGCCTTAGCTTGGGCCAAGAACGATCCGCCACAAACAAACATAAACAGGGCTGCTACTAATACTAATTTTTTCATAATCATTTGCTTTTAGGTTGATATATATTGTTGTTAAGTCTAAATGCTTGCTTGTTGCTTACATCTGATATAGGTCAAATGATGTGCCAGAAGAAGTGTACTTTAATTAAGTTGCTGAAAATAAACTGTATATGCCTTTATGCACAGTGTGGCATAGTGTAGAAAAGTGTGGAATGTGTGGAGGGGAGTGTGGAATAATTCCACACTTCTTGCTTTTCAGAACAGAAAAGAGAGGAGAATAACGGAATTACCGGCTTCCCCTCTCTTTCGGAGACTTTTTCTAAGAATCGAATCAGTCTTTGTTCAATGTAAAGAAATAGAATGCATCAGTGAAACCTTCATTATTGGCTCCATTGATTCTTGAACCTTCTTTAAAGAGAGATAATTGGAAGGCTATTTGCGTATAATTTTTCCATTCGCCGGTGTTTATCATTTTCATAGAGAGACTGGAAGTGGTTTCATCCCATTCAATGGAAAAAACGATTTCATATTTGGTCAGATAACTCGCGGCAATCAGTCCACTTTTACCTTGCCCCACGGTGACGGCACGCAGCTCATGCCTGTTTCCGCTTTCATCAACTATCATGCTGATAAGAGCCGTATTTCCCATTTTCATGATGCGCTTGTTTTCGTCGTATACCAATGGAACCTTTACTCCTTTTATACGGCTTAAATTTTCGAAGTAATAAAGGGTAGGGTCATCGTCGTCACGGGTCAGTTGTACATCACTTTGTACACATTCCTCACGTTCTTTGGCGTTTGTGCCGATAGGCCGTTCATATTTGGCTGTATAGGTACCGGCGTAGCCGTGAGGGCCTAATTGCACGAATACATACTTTTTGTCTCCAAGCACGGATTTGAAAGTGATGCTTCCGCTGCGCAGTTCACCGGTATTTTGACCTATGGATACAACGTAAGTATCATCCTTCAATTCTCCGTTCATCCAGGAGGGGGCGCTGAAGTCTGTGTCATATTCACAACTGATTTTAGCAGGTATTTGTATCTCGTTAGCTTCTGCAGGGACAAAATAGAGGCTCTCACCTTGCAATCCCCAAATGATGCCTGCCTGGTGTACGGTGACTTGGGCTTTCTTTACGCCATCGGTGAGGGTGATAAGTGCACTTCTACCTTCACGGGCAATCAAAGGCTCGGCATGAACGGTTACTATATTCCCAGATACACTGGTGGTGCACCATTCTTCGCTTGAAGTGGCACTCAGAGTACGGTCGGTTTTCACTTCAATGATACCTTGGGATGCTTCGGCAGAGAAGTTCACATTTGATTTTACTATTTCCAGTTTTTGTGAACTTGTCAGTTCTGAATAATCCTCTTCGCTGCAGCCGGTTGCCAATGTGAGGAATCCGGCAAGCAACCATAATAGATGTATTTTTTTCATTATTGTTCAGTTTCTATGGTTAATACTTCTTATCGGGTAATCTTGAACCAGGTATTGCTGTCGGATATGCTGCTCATGACTACTGCCGTGGGATTGTCTATGTCGTCGAATGTCACTTTGTAGGGGCTGTGCTCTCCGATGAATGTAGCGAGGGGCTGCATGAAGTTATACAGCTCGAAATCATAACCGGGACCCAGCAGAATGATGTTTACCTGATTGTCTGCACCGTCAATGGGACGCATGTCAATGCCGTATGAAATGTCATAATCATCCATAAACCAACTACTTGTCCATCCAATGCAGATAGGATAGGTGTCACCCGCCGGATAGTTGGGATTCTTCCCTATGAACATGCCTGTAATGTCTTCTCCCATTTCATCTCCGTCTTTTTCGTTGATGTCTTGAAGCAATGTCCACAAATCGTCACTCATCTCGGCTTTTCCATTACTGAAGTCAAAGTTGAAGGACCATTTCATGGTACCGGCGCAGAATACCTCCATTTGGGTAGGGCGCGGAAAACTGACATTGGAGTCCACTGCTTTCAACTGCATGTTCTCTTCCAGTATAAATTCCTGGAAGGTGATGCCGTCGATGCTCACCGGTTCATAGAGGCGGATGCCTTTATCCGTAAAGAGGTAAGGTTTGTTGAAACGCTGGGTAACATTGTCCTGTCCGGGGTAATAAGTGAACTGTTTGGCATTCAGCAGACAGGCATGTGTGTTCCCATTTACCTCGAGTCTCAAGCGGGGACTGGAGGACAAACGGGCGCTCATATCCAGCACTTTCTTTATATAAGTGCCGGCAGGCTCTTTGAGGCGGGTCAGCATCATGCGGTTACCGTGTTTTTTCCCTTTCAGCAGAATGGTGTCTTGTCCTACATTCTTGAAAGAAAACTCATAGTCTCCCTCAAAGCCGGTTGGGTTGTCGCTATCAATCGGTTCCGACCAATAGTGCAAAAGCGGGTTGTAGGAATCGAAAGTAAGGATTACTTCTTGCTCGGCTTTTACTTGATAGAGCGAGGTGACTTCTGTGCCCGCCGGCCAGCTTTCCCCATTGTCACTGGCATGGGATATCTCGGAGGCAATGGCAGATTTTCCATTCTTGAAAACGACGGTGAGGGTATATCCACCCAGAGAACCGTCGGAGGGATAATAGTCCATAATCCAGCCGTCTTCACTGTTTTCGAGCAGGTTGGTATAATCTGTCACTGCTTGGTTGAGTCGCTGGGCAGCCGAAGAGTCAAATAAGTCTGCCTCTTCATTTACACATGAGTAGATGCAGGCCAGGCTGCATAGCAAACAGGATGTATATATAAACTTCTTCATATTCTTCATAACGATTGATAGTGATTAATCATTTTCATCAAGTGTAGCGACGGGGCTTAGGTCTAATGTCCCGTCGGCGACGTCATTCAAACGCCTCTGAGTGACATTACGAAGCTCGTCAAGGTCGATATTCCATGTCTCGCTCATATACTGTTTTGCCATGTTAAGCTTGCGGACGATGAGGCTTGCTCCATTTTCGCCTGCTTTGGATAGCAGCTCTTCCCATTCCGTGGGTTTTATGGAAACGTATATGGCAATTGTCTCTGCAAAGTCTTCGTCAGGCTGGCTGCTGGCATAAGCATTGACAAATCCTTTGGCTCGTGCTTCTTCGTCATCGGATAGGTACCAGTCATTGTCTACATAGTTTCCTTCGGAAATGCGTTGGAACTCCGTATCATAATTTTTTGTCTGATGGAGTATGTGGACAAATTCATGGTGCATGGTCTCGAAATAGAGCGAGTTCAGAGCAGCGGCATCAAGAGTAAAGTAGTTCACCATGTAGAGTGTGATCTTCAATCCTCCTTCAGCCTGGCCCAGTACGACAGAGCCGGTCTCTTCATAGGCAGGGGAGCCTACCATGTGAATGATTTTGGGGACATAGGTGCAAGTGAAGTCCAGCCCTGCTACTTCGTCGTATGCTTCTAACCAAGTGTATTTCACAACTTTGGCTAACTTCTGTGCCATAATGAAATCGGCAGGTGCAAGTGTATAGTTGAAGCTGGTTTCCATATCCTCCAGACGGTATATCAGCTTGATGTTATAGATATCCGTATAGTTCTTTTTCAGCCATTGGTCAAAGCCGTTCTTCTCCGTGGTGGGTTCGTCGGTGAAAATGCTGTTACGGTCCAGTTCTTCTTCCTGACAGGAAGTGAATTGCAGTAACACAAATGCCACGGCAATAATATAATAGTAGATTCTCATAATGTTCAATGTATTATTTTAAAAGTTATTAGTTACGAGGATTAGGCTCCATACCGGCGTTGATAACACTTTGCGGCAGTTGGATGGCCCTGCGCGGGTCGTTTGTTTTCAGTTCATCGGTGATGGTGATTTGACTGCCCAGTACAGTACGCCGGTAAATTTCAATGCCGTAGCGCTTGATGTCGAACCAACGTTTGCCTTCGTGCAGTAGCAGGATGCGGCGTGCATGCAGGATGGCATGGATGAAATTCTCTTGTGTACCTGTTTCCACGGTGAAGTCGGGATGAAGCCGCTTTTTGGGTGTGGCAGCTTTTGAAGTATAGTATTCCATCCCCGAAATAAGTTTTCCTTTGGAATCGTATACCGGAGAGCCGTAGAATGTATTGATATCTTCTACTGTAACGTCAGGGGCCGATTCATAGAAAGCTTTTCCCCAAGTGTTGAGGTCTGCCAGTGCTTTATCATATTCTCCCTTCATGGCATAGGCTTCGGCACGGGTCAGCAAGATTTCGTCGGTGGTAAGTGCCGGATACATGACATGAAGATAGCCGATTCCATTAGTCAAATCCGTAAGCTCCATGTATTCGGCCATTTTGGCCATGATTACTTTGGGAATGGCAGAATAAGACGGAATCCGGAAATAGAAGTCTTCACGGTTTCCCCAGGGGGTGTCGGCACACGACTCGGAAGAGGCGATTGTGACATTGTGCGTATAGCGCGAACCGGTTTTGTAAGGCCCATAGGTACGTGCCCATACCGAGAAAGTGGAATAAAGCAAGAGATTGGCACGGTCCTTGACATCCGCATAGGCCTTGGCGCGTACGGAGTTGTTACTTTCTTTGGCACCTATGGTCGCCCAGTCACGTAATGCTTCGGCAGGATTATTGCCTAAAACTTCACCGGCATATTGAATTACCTTGTCATAGTTCGACTTGTCTTTTTGAACATAGAATAAATAGAAGCGTGCAGCAAAAGCATATGCGGCTTTGCGATTGAAGTGATATTTGGGCACGGAGAGATGCTCATCGTTCATCAGGGGAAGTGCCTCTTCTATGTCGTCTGCCATCTTCTGGTAGTCCTCGGCTACTGTGCCGCGGCTGTAGTGGGGGGATACGGCACTTTCTGATTCCGTCATGTAGGGAATGCCAAGATCGGTGGTACTGCTTTGGGAATTGTAATTCAAGCAAAAAATATTGGTCAGTACCCAGTGTGCATAGGCACGGCACATTAGTGCTTCTCCTTTTTGTGGGAGTAAGGATGTGGGAGTCCCCATTTCTTCAATGGCTTGCAGTGCAAGGTTGGCAGAAGCTATGGCCTTGTAACAGTCATTCCATAGGTCATATGGGCTATCCATTTCTTTTTCGGTGATGTCTTCCCATAAGGCTGCCTGTTCTTGCAGTTTGTTGATGGCCGTATAGGAAGATAATCCGTTTTTATCTGTGTTGTCCGAAGACATTTCGGCTATCAGGGCATAGTGGCTGTTGGGATATGCCGATACCAATAGGCTGGTAATTTTCTCTTCGGTGTCTACGGTGGCCCGATTGTCCGGCATTTTGTCCAGATAGTCGTTGCAGGAAGTACATAAGGCAGTACAGAAGACTGCTGTTGTATAAAGTATGATGTGTCTCTTTTTCATGACTAATATTCTGATAAAGTTTATCCTTAGAAATTTAAATACCGAATTTCAGTGTCAGTGTAAACTGTTTGGGTACAGGAGCGGATACACCACCGGTACGGAAGAATTCCGGGTCTTGTCCATTCAGCTTGTCATCTGCATAAATAAGGAAGAGGTTTGTCCCTTGCAATTTCATGGAGAGGTCGTTTATACCTATTTTGCTGCTCCATTTTTTGGGGAAGTCATAGGAAAATGATATTTCTTTCATGCGGATGAAGTCTCCTTTGGCTATACGCGCTGTAGAATAGTTGTAGGCATTATAGAGCACTTTCAGATAGCGGTCGTTGGTGTTTTGCCCGTTGGATACAATAACCGGCACTTTGGTCACAGTTTCGTTTCCGGCTGCAATCCAGCGGTTTTTGAACTCCTTGGGCATGGCATCCAAATCAGAATAAGAACTGCTGAATACCGGATCAAGGCGAATGACATTTCCCATGGAGTAGGTCATGAAGACATTCAATTTGAAGCCTTTGTAGCTGAATATATTCCCGAAACTTCCGGTTATGGTAGGGTCTGTAGGTCCTTCGTATACCAGATGTTTCAGATTTTGACTTTGGAAATTGATGTCTTCCCCGTTGCAAGTCAAGTTACCGTCTTGGTTGATGAATGTGGGCAGTCCATCTTGGTTCAGCCCTTGGAAATTGTAGGAGAACAGGCTTCTTACCGGATATCCCTTCAGGGCAAATCCGCTGCCGGATACTACAGACATGACCTCTGTTTCGGAATCAAGTTTAGTGACTTCGTTTTTGGCATGCGAGAAGATGAAATTTGTGTTCCAGGAGAAATCGCGTGTCTTGATGTTGCGGGTAGAGAGGGTAAATTCCACACCGTGTGATTTCATGCTTGCCACATTGGCAAATTTGCTGATTTGTCCGCCCACACCTTCTGTCTGGATAATTCCTATCAAGTCGTAATTATTACGTTTGTACCAATCTGCGGCCAAATTGATACGATTGTCCAAAAAGCCGACTTCCATACCGATGTTCAGCTCATGCTTCTTTTCGTAGGTCAGTTCGTCGTTGGCCAGGTTCAGTATCTGGAGTCCGCTTTCCTGAATATTCGTTCCTGGACGATAGGGCTTGTAACTGTTGATTTCAATCAGCGAGTTGCTGACTGATGATGGCCCCGGGTCACCGGTCAACGAATAGGACGCTTTGAGTGAAAGGTGGGAAATGGAGTTGCGCAGTGATTCCCAAAAGGCCTCTTCGTGTACATTATAGGCACCGGATACATTCCAGGTAGGCAACCAGCGGGCAGTCCGGCTTTTCCCCAGGCGGTTGGTGCCTTCGTACCGGATGGTTCCATTCACAGTGTATTTTCCCTTATAGGAGTAAGTGGCGTTCCCGAAGAAAGCAGCGGAGCGGCTGGCTGTATTGGCAAGTGAATAATAGTCGGCACCATCTTCAATGCTTTTCTTGAAGAACTGGTAGACGTAGAAAGGTATTTCTCCCATGGAATATTGCATACCCCATCCGTTGAAATAGGTTTTGTTGCGGTCAATTGAATTGGCTTCCGTGCCGGCAAACAAATTAATGATGTGGTCTTCACCGAAGTTGGTATTGTAATTGGCTGTAGCCCGGAAGTCATAACTTAGCATTTTGTAGGTTGTTTTTTTGTATATACCTCCTTGTGGCAAAACGGAGATAGGCAAGTCATAGTCATAATCCGGGTCGTCGTATAGGAACGGATTTTTGTCACGAATGGTGGCATCATCCATAGCCCGGTAAGCCATAGCCTGATTGGCATTATCCTTTATGATATGTTCGTTGCCTGTTTCTGAAAATTTAGCAGCTCCGAGTACTCCCAGTTCCAGCCCCTTTATGGGTTTCCATTTCAGCTCGCCCTGGAATTTAAGGTCTACCACATCCAGGTTCATGTAATTGTTGTCCAGTTCGTGCCGGATGTTGAAATCTGCATAATTACGGGTATAGAAAGTGCGTGCATCTAATGTACGCGATGTATTCATGGAATAGGAGTAGGGATTGATATCGAAATCGCGTCTCACTTCACCTGACACCGGGTCGATGCTTTGGCTCAACGTTCCGGGCGCTTTCTGCTTACGGTAAGAAGCTGAGGATATCAGATTCAGACTCAGTTGATTGGAAATGTTGTAAGTTGTATTGACATTAGCGGTGTAACGGTTCACTTTACTTTGTTGATACCATCCCGGATCATTCATGACACTCAGTGAAGCATAGAATGAAACCTTGTCGGTTCCGGTTGAAATGCTGACAGAATGATTTTGCGTGATGTTGCTGTTAAAGAGTTCGTCGAACCAGTTTGTATTCCGGTATTCTGCGGAGCGCAGATATTCATTCTCAGCATCGGGAGTATTGGCTAATGCGAAGGTGCCGGTTATCGGGTCATAGCTATTCTGGAGCTGGTACATTTTGCCATAGACGCCGCTATTTGAAGCACGGTAGGTTTCGGCAAAGTTCAACCAGCCTTTTTGCCTCATTTCCTTGTAAACACCCATCTGCTCTTGTGAGTTCATGATGTTGAATTCTGAATAGCTTGGAATCAGGCGGAGAGAGAACTCACCGGTATAGCTGATTCTGCTCTTGCCGGCCATACCTTTTTTGGTGGTGACAACAATCACACCGGCCATGGCGCGTGCTCCGTAAATGGAAGTTGCTGAGCCGTCTTTCAGAATCTGAAAGCTTTCAATATCATCGGAATTCAATCCTGCAATGGCTGAACTGATCAGCGTTTCTGCATCTCCTGATGAGAGGTCGTCGGCGCTGACTTCTGTTACATCTTCCATAATCACACCGTCCACCACCCAGAGTGGCTTGCTGTTGCCATATATAGAGGTAGCGCCGCGCACACGAATTTTAGGAGCTGTACCGAATGTACCGGATACATTCTGTACGGATACACCGGCTGCCCTGCCCTCAAGCGAGCGGCTGATGTCAGGCAAGCCGCTTAGTTTCATTTCTTCGCTCTTCAAGCGGGTGGAAGCACCGGTAAACAGACGTTTGTCCATTTTCTGCATACCGGTAACAACAACTTCTTGCAATTCTTGGGCATCTTCGTGCATCACTAAGTTCATGAACTGATCGGATACTTTAACCATCAATGGCTGCATACCGACATAGGTGAGGTTGATAGAGGTTGCTCCGGCCGGCAACTGGAGTTTGAAGTAGCCGTCGATGTTTGTGATGACTCCTGTTGTATTACCGGGGGCGCTTACAGCCACACCGGGCAACGGTTGGTTACTTTCATCCGTGACCCGCCCCGTGACCGTGCGTGTTTGCTTCTCCTTTTTGTTGTCTGTGGGAATGATACTGATAAAATTACCGTTTTGTGTATACGTGAACGGTTCATTCCCAATTATGGCTTTAATAGCTTCTCCCACCGAAGCAGTCTTGATGGAACAAGTTGCCTTGCGATTTTTGACATCGTCGTAGGTAAATAGAATTTTGTACCCAAAGGCCTTGCTTACTTTTTTCAATGCATCCGACCATTCTTCATTGTCGAAAGTGAGTTGGATGGTTTCTTTTTGTCTTTCTTGTGCTGTCGCTCGTGAAATTGTCAGCGACAATAACAAGACAAATAGAAACAAAAAACTTTTTCTCATTGCACTTTTGATTTAAAAATTATACTTTATGGTTCATTTAGCTGTTTTGTGTCCGGCTATGTATAAAGTACGATTGAAATCAAAAAACGGGTATGCTTTTTGATGAAAAAGTAAAAAATAAAAGGAATAACCGGCGTCGGGCCCGGTTATTCAATGATAACTTTATTTTCTTTTACAGTTGCTTTTACTTTATTCAGGCTGTTCAACAAAGTGATGGCCTGCTCCAAAGTATCATGGCGTTTGGCAAGGAAGTGCAGACGGATATCCTTATCTGAAGGGTGGATAAAGATGATGTCCACGTTGTACCATCTTCCTATATCGCGCATGATTTCTGCCAATGGCTTGTTATCGAAATAGAAGTAGCCGTCTTTCCATTCCACATATTCGTCTGCATCGATATGGCTGATGGAAAAATCTCCTTCTTTGTTCAGACAAGCTTGCTCTCCCGGAGCAAGTAGCCTGCTTCGGTTGTTCTGGCGGTTTTTTACCTCTACTTGTCCGTCGATGAGAGTGACGAGGGCTTCGCTTGAGGAGTAATTGCGGATATTGAATTCCGTACCGAGTACCTGTGTGTGCAGATTCTCTGTGCAAACAATGAAGGGATGTTGTTTGTCGTGTGCTACCTTGAAATAGGCTTCTCCTTGTAGATGGACTATTCGCTCATTTCCTTTGAAGCGGGAAGGATAAGATAGCTGGCTTTCAGCATTGAGCCAGACCTCAGTTCCATCAGATAGGGTCAGTTTGAATTCTTTCTTGCGTGGAGTACTGACTGTTTGCATGGAAATTTCTTGCCGCGTGTTGCTTCGGTAGTCTAATCTGCCTTGCTCGTCGTTTTGTACGCCAAATATGCTGGACAACTCGTCTGCAGATGTCTGCTGATTGAGCTCTATATGGTTTCCTTCTTGGTTCTGCAATGTGATTTCCGTAGAGCTGTTGTCGGCCAAAAAAATTGTTTCCGGCAATTCTTTCTCTTTTGAGTTGTCCGGAGAAGAAAGGACTTGGAACAGCCATATACATCCAAGTAATACGGCGGCTGTTATTGCATTGCTGACTATTATTAGTTGTTTGGTTGACAGGCGTTGCTGTTGTTGTTTGAACCGTTTCAACTCTGCCTCCACATCCGGTCGCTTCATGTTCTGCAAGAGGAAATGGTGCCGTAGGGCAACTTCCTCTTTTGTCATTATCTCTTCACTTTCCATCGGAAGTGGTTGATTGCTGGTATGTAATGAATGCTCTTCCATGATGAATGTTTATATTATATACGTTTCAGTAGTGAAATCCGGTTCGTCTGGCAATTCTTTTTCACTGCCGAATAACTCTTTTAGCATTTTTAAAGACTTGGAGATGTGTTTCTTCACCGTATTAGGGCTGATATTCATCTCGTCTGCCACTTGCTGGTAGGTTTTTCTGTCTAAATAGCATTCCTCCAGAATATGCCGTGTCATTGCAGGTAGCTTCTCCAGCATTTTACTTATCAGGATGTCTTGCCCCATGGTTTCTGTATAGTCTGTATAGAATGCATCAACTTCTGCAAAATAATCCTTGGTGTATTGTATCTTTACTTGTTGGTGGCGGAAATGGTCTATGCACCGGTTGCGTACCGTTGTGGTGAGATAGCCCGATACATTTTGGGGCTCGATATGTCTGATATCTTCCCACAATTTGGCAAATACATCGCTTACAATGTCACGGCTTGCTTCCGTATCGTTGGTCAGATGATAGGCGTATAAATATAAGCGTGTATAGTGTTGTGTGAAAATCTGATTGAAGGTGGCCTCGTATAGTAGTTTTTTTAGCATACCTGTGCTCTCTGTGGTTGAAATAAAAAGATTAACTGTCGGATATGTTGTAAAGCTTCAGCTTGTTGTACAGAGTTTTGCGGTCGATGCCCAGCAGTTGTGCTGCACGGCTCTTGTTGTTTCCCGTCTGTCGCAGGGTCTCGATGATTTGGTGTTTCTCGGCTTCCTCATTGCGGAGAGGAATACCGATGGTGGCCGGGGCAGAGCCTTTCAGTTCACTCAGTTCGTCGACAGTGATGAGTTTGCCTTGTGCCAGCAGGGTGGCACGGCGTACCATATTCTTCATTTGGCGCAGATTGCCGGGCCAAGGATATTCCAGTAAGGCACGGGACGCCTTGTCATCAAAGCCAGCCAGTTGCTTGTCCATTTCGCGATTGGCTTGGTCCAGGAAGAATTTGGCAAAGAGCAGGATGTCTTCGCGGCGGTCTTTGAGCTGCGGCATGCGCAGGGTGAACTCATTGATGCGGTGGTATAAGTCTTCACGGAACGTGCCTTTTTCGATGGCTTGTTCCAGGTTCTCATTGGTAGCGGATACCAGGCGCACATCCACACTTATTTCTTTGTTTGAACCTACCGGGCGAATCTTGCGCTCCTGCAAGGCACGCAACAGTTGTATTTGTACTTCATAGCTCAGATTCCCTATCTCATCCAGGAAGATAGTGCCGCCATTGGCCTCGGCAAAAGCACCCGTCTTGTCGGTCAGCGCGCCGGTGAAAGCACCTTTTACATGGCCGAAGAACTCCGAAGCAGCCAACTCTTTGGGGATGGAACCGCAATCGATGGCAACAAACGGCCGGTCGGCACGCTTGCTGAGTTGGTGAATGCGGTGGGCTACATATTCTTTGCCCGTCCCGCTGGCACCATTGATGAGTACGGACATGTTGGTAGGTGAGACCAGCCTCACATAATTATAGAGTTGCTTGGCGGCATCGCTCTCCCCTTCAAGAAAATCGGAGGGGGGAGGTGTGGCTTCTGCTTCTTTGGGGAGAGCTGTATTGGGGGATGGGTTATGGCCGGCACGCATTTTCCGTGCTTCTTCCATTTTCTTCAATAACTCATCCGGATTTATCGGTTTGGCTATGTAATCGCAGGCTCCCAGTTTCATGGCCTGGACGGCCGATTGTATGTCGGCATATCCCGTCATGATGATGAGCGGTATTTGCAGGCCGCGTTCACCCAGCCATTTCAGTAAATCAATGCCATCCTTGTCGGGCAGGCGCAGGTCAGATAATATCAAGTCTACGGTTCCCGACTCAATCTGTTTTTGAGCACGGGCAATGCTGCTGGCGGAGGTTACTTGAAAACCTTTTTTGGCGAGCCATGTTTTTAGCATCATGCCGTAAGTAATATCATCTTCTACGATTAATATGGATGTCATTGCTTTAGCCTTTTATCTCTTTTATGCAGGCAAAGGTAAATGCTTTTGTCTGATTTTAGTATATTTGCAAACTTAAATTAAATAAAAAACAAAATGAAAAGGAATCTTATTGTATTATTAACCATACTGGTTTGCGGCCTGACAGCCTGCAAGCCGGGACAAAAGAAAGAGGAAAATATGGAAAAGGAAACGAAGTTGAAGATTGAGACAAGTACGGGTGACATCATCGTGAAACTGTATAACGAAACCCCGAAACACCGTGATAACTTTATCAAGTTGGCCGAGGACGGCACGTATGAAGGCACACTGTTCCATCGTGTCATCAAGGACTTCATGATACAGGCAGGGGACCCGGAATCGAAGAAGGCTCCGAAAGGCAAGATGTTGGGCGCGGGAGATGTGGGTTATACTGTTCCTGCCGAAATTGTTTATCCGCAGTATTTTCACAAGAGAGGGGCCTTGTCTGCAGCGCGCCAGGGCGATGAGGTGAATCCTGACAAGGAATCATCCGGCTGCCAGTTCTACATCGTGACCGGAAAGGTGTACAGCGACTCCACTTTGTTGGGTATGGAACAGCAGATGAACCAGATGCGTCTGAACAATGCTTTCAATGCATTGGCACAGAAGCACATGAAGGAAATCTACAAGATGCGTAAGAATAATGACCAGGACGGACTGATGAACTTGCAGGATTCCTTGATTGCGCAGGCTGAGGCTCAGGTTGCCAAGGAGCCGGAGTTCAAGTTTACCCCGGAGCAGATAAAGGCTTATACCACCGTGGGCGGTACCCCGCACCTGGACGGTGCATATACCGTGTTCGGCGAAGTGCTGGAAGGCATGGATATCGTTGATAAAATTCAGAAAGTCAAGACCGACCGTAACGACCGCCCCGAAGAGGATGTGGTTATTAAGAAAGTAACGGTGATGGAATAATTGGAGAGAAAGGAACTTCTAACTCCTTTAACTCTTTATTGGAAATCACATGAAAATAAATAAGTATCGCCTTCCCAACGGCCTGAGGCTGGTGCACAATGAGGACACCAGCACACAGATGGTTGCCTTGAATATTGTTTATGACGTGGGTGCCCGTGACGAACATCCCGAGCATACGGGCTTTGCCCATCTGTTCGAGCATCTGATGTTCGGCGGTTCGGTGCATATTCCCGATTATGACACTCCTCTGCAACAGGCAGGTGGTGAAAACAACGCATGGACAAACAATGATATTACCAATTACTACCTGACGGTTCCCAAGCCGAATGTGGAAATCGGCTTTTGGCTGGAGTCCGACCGTATGTTGGAACTGGCATTCAGCGAGCAAAGCCTTGAGGTGCAGCGCGCGGTGGTGATGGAGGAATTCAAGCAGCGTTGCCTGAACCAACCGTATGGCGATGTCGGCCATCTGCTCCGTCCTTTGGCCTATCGGACGCATCCTTATCGTTGGCCCACTATCGGGAAGGAGCTTTCCCATATAGCCAATGCTACCCTGGATGAGGTAAAGGACTTTTTTTTCCGTTTCTATGCACCTAACAATGCTGTCCTGGCAGTTACCGGAAACATTTCGTGGAAAGAAACGGTCAGGCTGACAGAGAAGTGGTTTGCTTCCATTCCCCGTAGGAATGTGCCCGTAAGACAACTTCCCCAAGAGGCGGCGCAGACGGCGGAACGCCGGCAGACGGTGGAACGGAATGTCCCTTTGGATGCTTTGTTCATGGCTTACCACATGTGCAGCCGCGAGGATGCCGATTATTATGCATTCGATATTTTATCGGATATTCTGAGCAACGGGCGTTCCAGTCGCCTGGCGCGCAGGTTGGTGCAGGAGCAGAAACTCTTTTCCAGCCTCGACGCCTATATTTCCGGCACGCGGGATGCCGGACTGCTGCATATCAGTGGAAAGCCTTCCGCAGGTGTGTCTTTAGAGCAGGCCGAAGCTGCCGTGCGAAAGGAGTTGGAAGAGTTGAAATGTGGACTTGTTGACGAACAGGAACTGGAGAAAGTAAAGAATAAGTTTGAGTCTGCACAGATATTCGGCAACATCAATTACCTGAATGTTGCCACGAACCTTGCCTGGTTTGAGCTGACCGGGCAGGCGGAAGACATAGACCGAGAGGTGGACAATTACCGCGCTGTGACGGCAGAACAGCTTCATAGAGTGGCGCAACAGGCTTTTCGTGACGAAAACGCGGTTGTGCTCTATTACCGGAAAAAGAGCCTTTAGTATGAGAAATTTATTTGATACGTATAAGCAACACTACAAGGCATTGCTTCTTTTGGGACTGCCTATCGTGGTGGGGCAGTTGGGAGTCATCGTGCTTGGCTTTGCCGATACACTGATGATCGGGCATCATAGCACGGAGGAGCTGGGTGCCGCGTCTTTCGTAAACAATCTGTTTACCCTTTGCATTATTTTCAGTACGGGCTTCAGCTACGGGCTGACGCCGGTTGTGGGCGGCTTCTACGGGAACCGCCGTTTTGCCGAGGCCGGGCAGGCGCTGCGCTGCAGCCTAGTGGCCAATGTGCTGGTGGCTTTGCTGCTGACTTTTGTCATGGCCGTTCTGTATTTCAATGTAGAGCGGCTGGGGCAGCCCGAAGAATTGATGCCTCTGATCAAGCCTTACTATCTGGTACTGCTTGCCTCATTGGTCTTCGTCATGCTGTTCAATGGTTTCAAGCAGTTTACGGACGGCATTACCGATACCAAGACGGCCATGTGGATTCTGCTCGGAGGAAATGCGCTTAACATTGTGGGAAACTACATCCTTATCAATGGAAAGCTTGGCTTTCCGGAGATGGGGTTGCTTGGCGCAGGTATCAGTACGCTGTTCTCCCGCATTGTGATGGTGGTGGTCTTTGCGGTGATTGTGCTCCGCGGCCGTCGGTTTATCCGTTACAGAATCGGTTTCATGCGGTTGGGATGGTCTGCGCCGATGTTCAAGAAACTCAACGCGCTGGGCTGGCCCGTCGGCATGCAGATGGGCATGGAAACGGCTTCCTTCAGCCTCAGCACCATCATGGTGGGTTGGTTGGGAACTCTGGCGTTGGCATCGCATCAGATTATGCTGACAATCTCCCAGTTCACCTTTATGATGTTTTATGGCATGGGGGCAGCGGTTGCCGTGCGTGTCAGCAATTTCAAGGGACAGGGCGACGGACAGAATGTGCGCCGTTCGGCATATGCCGGTTTCCACATTATCCTTTGCATGGAAGTGGTGTTGCTGAGCATTGTCTTTTCGCTTCGTGGCCAGGTGGGCGGATGGTTCACGGACAATGTGGAAGTGTCTGCCATGGTTGCTTCCCTCTTCTTCCCGTTCCTGATTTATCAGTTCGGTGACGGGCTGCAGATCAACTTTGCCAATGCACTGCGTGGCATTTCGGATGTGAAGCCGATGATGTTCATTGCATTTATATCCTATTTTATTATATCTTTGCCCGTAGGATACCTTTGTGGCTTCATTTTCGGTTGGGGGCTGACGGGAGTCTGGATGGCTTTCCCGTTCGGGCTGACCAGTGCGGGGCTGATGCTGTGGTTGAGATTCCGTAAACAGACAAAGGGCAGATAGCAGATAAATTAATATGAATAGTGTCTCCAAAGTAAAGATTGCCGTAGGCTATACTTTGTTGCTGGCGGTATTGCTCTTTTCCTTGTTCTTCGTGCACCGGGAAATGGAGAATCTCATGCATTCCGAAAATCAGGATGTGCACTGGACGGACAGTCTGATTACGTTGCTCCGGGAGAAAGATGAGAATACCATTTATATGCTGCGTGTGCTGAGCGAGACCAGTGAAAGCATGGTGTCTACCAGTGCGATAGAGAATATCATAGCCACCCGGCAGGACTCGGTGGTCACCAACCGGCGCGTACAACGCCGTATCATCACGCATCGCGACACAGTGGTTACCAAACCCAAGAAGAAAGGTTTCTTCCGCCGTTTGGGCGAAGTGTTTGTACCGCCCAAAAAAGATACCGCCATTCAGGTGAAGACTTCCCTTGAATACGCTACGGATACAGTGATCGATGTCTACAATCCGGTAGACTCCCTTCAGGAAAAACTGCGTGCTGTGGCGCAACAGAAGAAGGTGAGCGACTCGATTGTGCGACGCCGCAGGCTCACTTTGCAACGCATGGACAAGATGCTGACCGCCCGTAT
>CAJJYX010000016.1 GCA_905197435.1 uncultured Bacteroides sp. | reverse complement strand
AAGTGCATCTCATAATTCTTACTTTTTTGTTCGGTGCAAAATTAAACTATGAGAGTTGCATGGCAAAACCAAAACTTACGCAGAATGGGGAAATATGAACCGCCACCGTTAAAAATGCTTATTAGGGCGTTTCCATTGGGTAATGATTTGAAAGCGTTTCTACTTCTCTAATCTGCTTTTTCCTCATTTCCTTGTCACTGCCAACTAAAGCCAACGACTGCCACAACCACTTGAAACTCAAACCAAATGCTCTATTTTGCTATTTCTTGCCTTTTTAGGCGTTCTTTTTGATGATAAAGTTGCCGGCGTCCTTCAGCAGGTCGAGGATTTCCGTGAGACTCTCCCCTTCGCGGAAGGTAGCTGTCATGTGATAGTTCTTCAGGCTGTCTCCTTCAATGCGTATATCGGTGCGGAATGTTTCGGAAAGTTGACGGATGATTTCCTCCAAGGGTTGTTGGTCGAATGTCAGTGCGCCATGGATTGTTTTGGTTTCCTCGGCAGCATGCACGGTTTCTGCGGGGATGGCTTCCCGTTGCGGTGCTACGTATAGGAACTGGTAGGCTGCCCAGCTCGTTACGCATAGCAGGACTACGGCTGCGGCACTGGCTGTACGCATCCAGAACCGCTTCATGCTGCGTCGCTTCAGTAAACGGCTTTCCAGCAGCTTCCAGCTGTTCTCTGCCGTAAAGCGTCCTCGTGGTGAACGGGTGGAAGCCGCCAGCTTGTTCAGTACTTTGTCGAAATTCTCGTTGCTTACTTTCATTTTTGGCAAATTATTAAGAGCTTATAACTCCCTTTTCTGCATGTAAAGACAGCGGCTTCCCGGAAATTCCCTATGCCTGCATCGCAAAATAATGTTAATCTAAAGCCTTCTGTCCGTAAAAGTCCTGCCCGGCCACATATAACTTCCTCGCTCCTCTGTTTCAACCGATAGGGAAGGTCTGCGCGAGATGTACATCTCATGTTGTGCGAGATGTGTATCTCCTGTTGTGCGAGATGTGCATCTCATGCATCTCAAGATGTGCATCTCGTGCATTCATGCACTGCTCCTTGCAAACAGGATGAGGCGGAGTTTACTCTCCCAGCAATGCTTCCTTGAGTCTTGTGAGTGCCTTTTGCAATTGCGCGTCTACCGTCTTTGTGCTGATGCCCAGCTCCTCCGCCACTTGTGCATAGCTTTGCTTCTCTTCGCGCAGGCGGATGAATACTTCACGGCAACGCTCGGGCAGGCGGTCGAGGGCTTTGACATATCGGGCAAAGAGTTCTTCGCTGATAAGAGTGTCTTCCGGAGAATCGGCCCGGCCGGGCAGTTCGGGAAGCTGTTCGGAAGACAGGGCAGGGTGCCGGTTCTCCTTCTCCAGGTAATTGAGAGAGGCGTTTTTGGTGAGGATAAAGCAGTAATCCTCTATGTTGCTTACTTCCGGCAGCCGGCTGCGCTGTTCCCAAAGCTTCATGAAGACGTCGAGCACAATTTCTTGTGCCCACTCTTCGTGCTTCACGAAATAGCAGGCGATGCGGAACAGGCGGTCGTAGCACAGATTGTAGAAATTGTGGAAAGCCCGTTCCGAGTCTTCTTCCTTCATTTGGCGCAAGTAGCGCCTGACTTCTTGTTCGGTCATGCAGTCTCCCGGTTTTTGTTGTTATTCAATGAACATCAGGTCGCTTATTATGCCGTCCGAAACAAAGATTCCCTCCCGGGTCAGGCGGAGGCGGTCTGCCTGCATCTCCAGTTTGTGGCTTTGGAGATAGGGGGCTGCCATTTTCATGCAATATTGGCACAGCTTTGTGCCGAACGTCTCTTCTGCATATTTCAGAGAGACTCCCCACATCGTGCGCAGGGAAGTCATGACATATTCGTTGTAGCGGGTCGTTTCATCCAGTACTTCTGTCTCGGACGAGCGGTGTCCCTCTTCGATGGACCTTATGTATCCTTCCAGGGAGGCTGTGTTCCATTCCCTTGCCTCCGCATTGAAGGAGTGTGCCGAAGGGCCGCAGCCCAGATACGGGATGCCCTTCCAGTAAGAAGTGTTGTGGCGTGAGTGCATGCCTGGTTTGCAGAAGTTGGATATCTCGTAGTGCTCGTATCCGGCAGCTTCAAGGGTGTCCATGAGCACCGAGAAGAAGCGCACGCTGCTCTCTTCGTCCACTTCGCTGATGCGGTGGCTCTGCAGCATCTCGTAGATGCGGGTGCCTTCCTCATAAGTCAGGTGATAGGCAGAGATATGCTCTACGTCAAGGCTGACGGCTTGTTGCAGGTCGCGCTCCCACCGCCGGTCCGTCTCGCCCGGCAGGCCGTAGATAAGGTCGATGCTGATGTTCCGGAAACCGGCTTGGCGGAGGCGGTGTACGGCTGCGATGGCTTGTGCGGCATCGTGCCGGCGGTTCAGCAGCTTCAGTGTCGGGTCGTCGAATGTCTGTATGCCCATGCTGATGCGGTTGAAGGGGAGTGTGCGCAGCATGGCCACGTATTCTTCCGTCAGGTCGTCGGGATTGGCCTCGAGTGTGATTTCTCCGGCATATCCCGTTCCATAGGTTTCTTTGATGGTTTGGAATATCTGCCCGAAGTCTTCGGGGGCGAGCTGCGAGGGAGTTCCGCCGCCGAAGTAGATGGTTTCTACCGGTTCTCCTTTCAGATAGTCCTTGCGGGCTTTCAGTTCGGCGCACAAGGCACGGATATATGGCTGTTTCAATTCGCTACGGGTGGTAGAATAGAAATCGCAATAGATGCAGCGTGTCTTGCAAAAAGGAATATGAATATAGATGCCTGCCATGGTATGCTAATGGATATTTGCTGCAAAAATAGTCTTTTGGCTGGAGAATATACCGGTTTTGGGGACATTTAATACAATGTGGTTATAAACCGGTGACGTGACAGGCATTCCCGGCTTCGGCGTGCAACCCGGAAAAAAAGGACATCTTTTGAGTGGTATGGAAATCCGTTATTCCGAATAAACTCCTTTTCTTTGCTCTCTGAAAAAGGAGATTGTTATCCCATTAAAATAATATGAATCCATGTTTGAAGGACTCGACTTCTGGTTTGAACAGATTATAGCTTACTGCATTGCTCTTGTGCTGGTGCGGTTCATGAAGGAAATCACTCGTAGAGTCGGTTGAGGCGTACCGTTACTGAGTTCGATTGTTCTTTTGTCTTCTTGTCTTTTTTGCTTTCCATCCGGTATAAGTGATATGCCGGGTGCGCTTTTGCATGCCTTTTGACTGATTATTCACCTCTTTTGATTTATTTGTAGTATGTGCGGTTACTTTTAATGGGATATATTTGCAACAATGAAAAATTCATTTCTTGGCAGTATGGAATATTGGCAGTATAAAATAATAGTAGGATGAAGCAATATTTGAAGTTATCGGTTATTTGGGCTTTTGGGCTTTTGGGATGTCCGGCGGCGCTCTGTGCGCAGGACGCTGCCGGTGTCTCTCCCGAAGGACATCTGGTGGAAGTGGGGAAAGGATACAGCCAGACTTCCGTCAACACCACCGTATTCCGCAATAATTCCCTGGTGACGCAAGGGGATGAGCAATACATCAGCTATTACGATGAGGAAGGATTCCTGACTCTTGGAAAGCGGAAGCTTAACTCCGGGCAATGGACACTGCACCGCACACAGTACAAGGGAAATGCAAAGGATGCCCATAACGTCATCAGCATGATGCTGGATGGCGAGGGGTATATACACGTAGCCTTCGACCACCACGGACATCCCTTGAACTACTGCCGCAGTGTGGCTCCCCATTCTCTGGAACTGGGCGGGAAAGAGCCCATGACGGGAGTGGACGAGGATAACGTAACTTATCCGGAGTTTTATCTGCTGTCCGGAGGCGACCTGCTGTTTGCATACCGTTCCGGTTCTTCCGGCCGAGGCAACCTGGTGATGAACCGCTATTCCTTGAAAGAGAAGAAATGGAGCCGTGTGCAGGATGTACTGATTGATGGCGAGAACAAGCGCAATGCTTATTGGCAGTGGTACGTGGACGAACGGGGAACCATCCATCTGTCGTGGGTCTGGCGCGAGACGTGGCATGTGGAAACCAACCACGACCTTTGCTATGCCTGCTCTTTTGACAATGGTGTGACGTGGCATAAAACAACCGGTGAGAAATATGATTTGCCTATCCGCCTGGACAATGCGGAGTATGCCTGCCGCATTCCTCAAAATTCGGAGCTGATTAACCAGACCAGCATGAGCGCCGATGCAGGCGGCCATCCGTACATTGCTTCTTACTGGCGCGACCCGGACAGCGATGTCCCTCAATACCGGATTGTCTGGCATGACGGGCAGATGTGGCATAACCGCCAGGTGTCCGGACGTACCACTCCTTTTTCCTTGAAAGGCGGAGGGACGAAGATGATTCCGATAGCCCGTCCGCGTATTGTAGTGGATGGCGGAGAGATATTCTATGTGTTCCGGGATGAGGAACGGGGCAGCAGGGTCTCTTTGGCACATGCTGCGAATGTGGCGAACGGCAAGTGGAGCATCAGTGATTTGACCGGTTTTGCTGTCGATGCCTGGGAACCGTCCCATGACACGGAATTGTGGAAAAGCAAGAAGCAGCTCCATCTGTTTGTGCAGCATACCAAGCAAGGGGATGGGGAACAGACAGTGGAATTTGCACCGCAACCGGTATATGTATTGGAAATTGCAAGATAAAAAGATTAGTATTTAGTATATGAAAACGACATTCTTATTATTAGCAGGTTTGGCTTTCTGCTGGGGCTTGTCCTCGTGCACCGCTGATCGGCCGAAACCGGAAGAAGTGATTGGGATTATCAATCGGGTGAACAACTATTGGCAAGACACACATCCGCAGCACGGGCGCTCTTTTTGGGATAATGCAGCCTATCATACCGGAAACATGGAAGTGTTTTTCTTGACCGGTAACGAAAAAGATTATGCCTATTCCGAGGCGTGGGCGGAACATAATGAGTGGAAAGGTGCCAAAAGCGACAACAAGGAAGAATGGAAGTACAGCTACGGAGAGAGTGACGACTATGTGCTTTTCGGTGACTACCAGGTTTGTTTCCAGACTTATGCGGACTTATATACCGTGAAACCTGACTCCCACAAAATAGCCCGTGCACGCGAAGTGATGGAGTACCAGATGAGCACGGACAAGAACGATTACTGGTGGTGGGCCGACGGGCTTTACATGGTGATGCCCGTTATGACGAAGATGTACAAGCTGACCGGCAATCCATTGTATCTGGAGAAGTTGCATGAATATTGGACCTATGCCAACAGCGTCATGTACGATGAGGAAGAAGGGTTGTACTATCGCGACGGCAAGTACATTTATCCCAAACACAAAAGCGTGAACGGCAAGAAGGACTTCTGGGCACGTGGTGACGGTTGGGTGCTGGCTGCCCTGGCGAAGGTGTTGAAAGATTTGCCCGAAACAGACCGATACCGCCAGGAATATGTGGACCGCTTCTTGACAATGGCAAAATCTGTAGCTGCCTGTCAGCAACCGGAAGGTTACTGGACACGCAGTATGCTCGACCCCGAACATGCTCCCGGCCCGGAAACCAGTGGCACGGCCTTTTTTACATACGGCCTGTTATGGGGAATGAACAACGGCTTGCTGGACGAGGCAGCTTATCGGCCCGTAGTAATGAAGGCTTGGAATTATCTGACCACCGTAGCCTTGCAGCCCGACGGCCGTATCGGCTATGTGCAGCCTATTGGCGAGAAGGCCATTCCGGGGCAAGTGGTCGATGCCAACTCCACTGCCAATTTTGGGGTAGGAGCGTTCCTGCTGGCTGCTTGTGAGATGGTGCGTTTTTTGAATGCAGACTGATTTGGAAGATAAAATAAGTGTATATGTTACACAACATATACACTTATTTTGTATTATAGCAGATATAGTGTTATTTTTACACCCACTAAATGGTTTAATATAAAAAGATTATGATTGTACGGATGAAAAACACTTTCCGAATGACTTTGGCGGCAATGTTATTGTCATTGTTTGCGCTCCCGGGATATTCCTGGCAGAAATCCTTTCCCGAAAAAGATTACGTAGCTTATTTGTTTACTTATTTTACAGGGAATAGTGGTGCTGAAGAAGCTGTGCGCTATGCTGTAAGCATGGATGGCTATACCTACTGGGCATTGAATGACAACAAGCCGGTAATCGATTCGAAAATCATCAGTTCCACCGGGGGAGTCCGCGACCCGCATATTCTGCGTTGCGAGGACGGCAAAACGTTCTATATGGTAGTGACAGATATGGTTTCGGCCAACGGATGGAGTTCCAACCGTGCCATGGTTTTGTTGAAATCTACCGACCTGGTCAACTGGTCGCATTCTATTATCAATATACAGAAACGCTATTCCGGTCAGGAAGACTTGAAGCGTGTATGGGCTCCACAGACTATCTATGACCCGGAGGCCGGAAAGTACATGGTGTATTGGTCCATGCTGCACGGTGATGGGGCCGATGTCATATATTATGCTTATGCCAATGCCGACTTTACGGACCTGGAAGGAGAACCAAAGCCATTGTTCCTGCCGGCGAACGGGAAGTCGTGCATTGATGGAGATATTGTTTACAAGGATGGTGTTTTCCACCTTTTCTATAAGACAGAAGGACATGGAAACGGCATAAAGGTGGCCACCACCCGTTCCCTGACTTCCGGAGAATGGACGGAGGAGCCCGATTACAAGCAACAGACCAAGGAGGCTGTGGAAGGTGCGGGTACTTTCAAACTGATAGGGCAGGACAAATACATTCTGATGTATGATGTCTATATGAAAGGAAGCTACCAGTTTACGGAAACCACGGACTTGAAGAATTTCAAAGTGATAGACAGTGAGGTGAAGATGAATTTCCATCCCCGCCACGGAACGATTATCCCCATTACCCGCAACGAGCTGTTGCGCATTACCGGTAAATGGGGCAAACCGGCAGAGCTGGGCTCATTGCCGAATAATCCTGTATTGCCCGGTTTCCATGCCGACCCTGAAATCCTCTATTCCAATCAGACTAAGAAATATTACATCTATTCCACCACGGACGGGCAGCCGGGTTGGGGAGGCTGGTACTTTACCGTATTCTCCTCCACGGACTTGAAGACCTGGGAAGATGAAGGTGTCATGCTGGACCTTAAGTCGGAGCAGGTACCTTGGGCCGATGGTAACGCCTGGGCTCCCTGCATTGAGGAAAAGCTGGTGGACGGCAAGTACAAATACTTTTTCTATTATAGCGGAAACCCCAAGAATGGTGGCGGCAAGCAGATAGGTGTGGCAACAAGTGATTCTCCCACCGGTCCTTTCAAGGATTTGGGGCGTCCCATCATTGCAGCTTCACCCACCGGTGGCGGACAGCAGATTGATGTGGATGTATTTACGGACCCGGTTTCGGGTAAGTCCTACCTCTATTGGGGAAACGGCTATATGGCAGGTGCCGAGCTGAATGAAGATATGCTGTCCGTCAAGGAGAATACGGTTACTGTGATGACACCGGAGGGAGGCACCTTGCAGGACTACGCTTTCCGGGAAGCTGCTTATGTCTTTTACCGTAACGGGCTCTATTATTTCATGTGGTCGGTAGATGACACCGGCTCTCCCAATTATCATGTGGCATACGGTACGTCAAAATCACCGCTCGGTCCCATTGAAGTTGCCAAGCAACCCGTTGTACTGATTCAGCACCCGGAGAAAGGGATTTATGGCCCGGCACACAATGCCGTGTTGCAGATTCCCGGTACGGATGAGTGGATTATCGCCTATCACCGTATCAATAAGTGGTACCTGAAAGACGGTCCCGGCATCCATCGTGAAGTCTGCACAGACCGGATGGAGTTCAATGAAGACGGGACAATCAAGCCGGTGACGCCTACCCTTTGATCTTGAATGACGCAACATAATATTTAATATCATGAAGAATAGATTGAAATTACTTGTTGGGCTGTTTGCCCTTTCAGGCCCGCTGGCAGCACAAAGCGTATCTGTCAATGGCCCGGACGGAAAATTGCAGCTTACGGTCGCTTGCCCGTCGGACAATGGCGGAGTGTCTTATGCCATCACCTATAATGGGAAACAAATGCTGGAGTCTTCTCCTTTGGGGATGGAGACGAATGTGGGTGACTTCTGCAAAGGGTTACAGTGGAAGGAACATAAGATTACGGCTCTCGATACGGTTTACGAACAATCCGGGATTAAAGCTTCGCATATTCATTACCGGGCAAACGAACTGCTTTGCTTTTTCGTTAACGGTGATGGGAAAAACGTGCGGATAACCTTCCGTGTCAGTAACAATGACGTTGCTTTCCGCTACACCTTGCCGAGGGAACAGGGAAAAGGAAGTGTTACGGTGGACAGCGAGCAGACCGGCTTCCGCTTTCCGGCGCACACCACCACTTTCCTCTGTCCGCAGAGCGATGCCATGATAGGGTGGAAGCGCACCAAGCCCAGTTACGAGGAAGAATATAAGGTAGATGCCCCGATGAGCGAGCGTTCGGGCTATGGACATGGATATACGTTCCCTTGCCTGTTCAGGGTGGGGAATGACGGTTGGGTGCTGGTCAGCGAAACCGGGGTGGACAGCCGCTATTGCGGTTCGCGGTTGAGCGATTCGGACAACGGGTTGTACCGCATTGATTTTCCCATGCCGGAGGAGAATAATGGCAACGGTACGGTGGCGCCTGCTTTCGCACTGCCCGGCTCCACGCCGTGGCGCACGGTGACGGTAGGCGAAAGCTTGAAGCCGATTGTGGAAACGACTGTTCCTTGGGATGTGGTGGAACCGCGCTATGCAACCACACATGATTATAAGCCGGGTCGTGGCACTTGGAGCTGGATTCTGTGGCAGGACGGCAGTATCAATTACGACGACCAGGTGCAGTATGTGAATCTGGCAGCCGCCATGGGATACGAATATGTTCTGATAGACAACTGGTGGGACAATAACATCGGCCGCGACCGCATGGAGCAGTTCATCAAGTATGCCCGTTCGAAAGGGGTAGAGGTCTTTCTGTGGTATAGCTCCAGTGGCTACTGGAACGATATAGAGCAAGGTCCTGTCAACCGGATGGATAACTCCATTGTCCGCAAGCGGGAAATGCGCTGGTTGCAGAGTCAGGGAGTGAAGGGTATCAAGGTAGACTTCTTCGGTGGTGACAAGCAGGAAACCATGCGCTTGTACGAGGAGATTCTGAGCGATGCCGACGACCACGGACTGATGGTTATCTTCCACGGCTGCACCTTGCCCAGAGGTTGGGAACGGATGTATCCCAACTATGTGGGCAGCGAGGCGGTATTGGCTTCCGAGAATTTGGTATTCAACCAGCATTTCTGTGACAACGAGGCGTTCAATGCTACGCTGCACCCCTTTATTCGCAATACGGTGGGGTGTATGGAGTTCGGAGGAGTATTCCTGAACAAACGCTTGAACCGCGGTAACGATGGTGGAACTGTTCGCCGGACTACGGACATTTTCCAGTTGGCCACCGCAGTGCTTTTCCAAAACCCTGTTCAGAACTTTGCGTTGGCACCCAACAACCTGACGGATGCTCCGCAAGTCTGCCTCGACTTTATGAAACAAGTGCCCACCACTTGGGACGAGACCCGTTTCATAGACGGATATCCCGGAAAATACATTGTTCTTGCCCGCCGTCACGGTGACACATGGTACGTCGCCGCTGTCAATGCAACGGAGGAGCCGTTGAATTTGAAGCTCAATCTTCCCATGTTGGCAGGGCAGGAAGTATCTCTCTATGGCGATGACAAGAAGATGCAACCCCAACTGAAGCAGCAGAAGATAAAGGCCGACGGTAGCCTGCAACTCACGGTCCGACCGCAGGGAGGGGCGGTTATCGTAAGGTAAAGGGCGCATGGAGAGTAGCCTTTGTTTGTAATAATATATCAGCAAGAGTTGCTCTTTTGCAATCTTTTGGTTATCAGTATGGTATAGCTGTCCTAATTCAGTCGTATACAGAATGGCATTCACTATACGACTGAATCCTATTCACTATACGACTGAATGGCATTCAGTATGAGACTGATTGCGACTATCGAACTTAATGTAAATGATTAACACTGATTTAATACCATGAACAGATTCTTGAAATTATTGTTTTTGTGTTTGCTTTTGACACTGAATGCTCCTTTACAGGCCAAGACAAACGGAGTGACTAACGAGCCCGACTCGGTTTATCTTTTTTCCTATTCCCATGCCGATGGCAGTGGCGGCTTGAAGCTTGCCTGGAGTCCCGACGGCAACAAATGGTTCACTTTGGCAGAGGGCAGCTCCTTTGTCAACTCCGACTTCGGCCCTTGGGGACAGATGAAGCGGATGCTGAAACCGCATTTGATGCAGACCCGCTCCGACGGCCGCTGGCACTGCATCTGGGAACTGACGGAAGGCGGAAAATCCTTGGCCTATGTCGACTCCCCTGATTTATTGCAATGGAAGGCGCAGAAATACTTCGACCGTTCCCGCCTTGCCGAATATCAGCCTGTGGAGGTATACCCCACCGTGCCGAAGGAAATCCTGTTGGATGGCACAAACCGGCAGGGCTGGATGCAACGCGTGTCTTACGCCACGGTGCAGCGCATCATCTCCTTTGCCGAACACAAGAAGTACCGCCGGACACTCTATGCCGAACGCACCGAGCAAGACCCCGTCCGCTTTGCCGGACTGAAGCCGGTGGAGGCAACCATCGAAGTGCATGCGGAGTCTGCCAAGCCCATCAGCAACCACTTGATAGGCATCTTCTTTGAAGACATTAACTATGCTGCAGACGGCGGGCTGTATGCCGAGCTGGTGCAGAACCGCGACTTCGAGTATTCGTCCGGAGACGGTCCGCGTCAAGGTTGGGACGGTGCATATACCATCGCCACTGCCGACCCCATCCATCCCAACAATCCCCATTATGCCGTACTGGACGCCCGTCCCGGAGTGACGTTGCAGAACGGTGGTTTCGACGGCATCAGCCTGAAGAAAGGGGAGAAGTACGATTTCTCTCTCTTTGCCCGCGTGGCACCGGGCAGCAAGGGAGGCAAGGTAGCGGTTTGCCTGCTCGACCAAGACGGCCGTGAGATTGCCCGTTCCTCCGTCAATGTATCTTCCAAAGAGTGGAAGAAACAGCAGACTGTACTGACTGCAAACGCCGATGTACGTGCCGCCGTTCTCTCGCTCCAGCCGCAGACGGTGGGGACACTGCACCTCGATATGATTTCCCTTTTCCCTCAAAATACGTTCAAGGGGCATAAGAACGGCCTGCGCGCCGACCTGGCTCAGACGCTTGCCGACCTGCATCCGCGCTTCGTCCGCTTCCCCGGCGGCTGCGTGGCTCATGGCGACGGTATCGACAACATCTACGACTGGAAAGGCTCCATCGGACCGCTCGAAGCCCGCAAGCCGTTGCGCAATCTCTGGGGGTATCATCAGACCCGCGGACTGGGTTACTTCGAGTATTTCCGGTTCTGCGAGGACATGGGTGCCGAGCCTCTGCCCGTATTGGCGGGTCAAACATGTGCAGGAAGCGCAGATTACGCACTATGCCGATAACTGCCCGTCCGATGCCAACGCCGAACTGATGCGCTACGGCCAGCAGGGCGGCATCCCGATGGAGGAGATGCCTGCCTATATCCAGGATGTGCTCGACTTGATAGAGTATGCCAACGGCGATGCGCGGAAAACCGTATGGGGCAGGAAGCGTGCCGAGGCAGGCCATCCCAAGCCTTTCAATCTGAAGTATATCGGCATCGGCAACGAGGATATGATTACCGAAGTGTTTGAGGAGCGCTTTGCCATGATATACAAAGCCGTCAGGGAGAAGCATCCCGAAATCACGGTTGTCGGGACGGTAGGCCCCTTCTACGAAGGCACGGACTATATCGAAGGATGGCGCCTTGCCACAGAACTCGGCGTGCCCATGGTGGACGAGCACTACTACGTGGATCCGGGTTGGATGATTCACAACCAGGACTACTACGACCGCTACGACCGTACCAAGTCCAAGGTCTATCTGGGCGAATATGCCGCCCACCTGCCCGGACGCCCCAACAACATAGAGACGGCGCTGGCTGAGGCCCTCTATCTGACCTCCGTGGAGCGCAATGCCGATGTGGTGGAGATGACCTCATACGCTCCGCTGCTGGCAAAGGAAGGCCACACGCAGTGGAATCCGGATTTGATTTACTTCAATAACCAAGAGGTAAAGCCCACCGTGGGGTATTATACGCAACAGATGTACGGGCAGAATGCGGGTACGGATTACCTGCCCTCTGCCGTCAAGCTGGACAATGGCCGCGAGGATGTACGCAAGCGCATCGGCGTTTCGGTGGTGAAGGATGAGGCTACGGGCGACCATATCGTAAAGCTGGTGAACCTGCTTCCGGTGGAGGTCTCTTCTACAGTGAAGCTGAAGGGCATCGACTTGCAGAATCCCTCGGCAGTGAAGACGCTCCTGACGGGTGACCCGAAAGACAAGCAGGCACGTTCCACGACTTCCGCTTTCGACATCAGCGGCGCGGAGTTTCCTTACGTCCTGCCCGCCTACTCGTTTACGGTGATACGCATCCATCAGAACATAGACAAGAAGAAATGAAAATAGAAGAACTACCATGAAAAAAGTATTGACATTGGCATTTGTTGCAGCCATGGCCGGCAGCACGTCGGCGCAAAAGCAGCAGACGTTGCATTCGGGCTATCCCATCGACCCGGTGCCTTTCACTTCTGTTAAAGTAACGGACAGCTTCTGGGGGCAACGCCTCCGGGCAAACCGCGAAGTGACCATCCCCCTGGCTTTCAGAAAATGCGAAGAGACGGGGCGGTATGAAAACTTCGTGAAGGCGGCCCATCCCAGCGAAACCTATAAAGTGGGCGGCTTTTCTTTCGATGATACCGATGTTTACAAAACCATCGAAGGAGCCAGCTACTCACTCCAGACTTATCCGGACAAGAAACTGGAGAAGTATATTGACAGCGTATTGGTAATCGTTGCCGCCGCCCAGGAACCGGACGGGTATCTTTATACCGCCCGTACGATGAACCCCAAGCATCCGCACGAATGGTCGGGACCCGAGCGTTGGTCGGAAGTGGAGAATCTGAGCCATGAATTTTATAATCTGGGACACATGGTAGAAGGTGCCGTGGCCCACTACCAGGCTACGGGCAAGCGCAACTTTCTGGATATAGCCATCCGTTATGCCGACTGTATATGCAAGAATATCGGTGAGGGCGCCGGACAGAAACGCGTGATTCCCGGACACCAGATTGCCGAAATGGCGTTGGTGCGCCTCTATACCGTGACGGGAGACAAGAAGTACCTCGAACAAGCCAAGTTCTTTCTTGACGCGCGCGGCACCACGGCACGCAAGGATGTCTATTTGCAATCGCACAAGCCCGTGCTGGAGCAGGATGAGGCAGTGGGCCATGCCGTGCGTGCAGAGTATATGTATTCGGGCATGGCGGATGTGGCTGCCATCACGGGAGACACTTCCTATATTCATGCCATCGACCGCATTTGGGAGAACATCGTGAACAAGAAGATATATATCACCGGCGGCGTGGGTGCGCGCCATGCAGGCGAGGCCTTCGGTGACAATTACGAACTGCCCAACCTGACGGCCTATAACGAGACATGCGCCGCCATCGGCAATGTCTATACCAACTATCGGCTGTTCCTGCTGCATGGTGATGCCAAGTACTTTGACGTGCTGGAGCGCTCGCTCTATAACGGGCTTATCTCCGGTGTTTCGCTGGACGGTGGGAGCTTCTTCTACCCCAATCCGCTGGCTTGTGACGGCAAGTACCGGTTCAATGCCGACCATACGATTACGCGCCAGCCGTGGTTCGGTTGTGCCTGCTGTCCCAGCAACATCAGCCGCTTCATTCCCTCGCTGCCGGGCTATGTCTATGCCGTGAAGGACGACAAAGTGTATGTCAACCTTTTCCTCTCCAACCGTGCCGAGCTGAAGGTGAACGGGAAAAACGTGGTGCTGGAGCAGGAGACTTCTTATCCCTGGAATGGTGACATACGGCTGACGGTGGCAAAGGGCAACCAGCCTTTTACCATGAATGTCCGTATTCCGGGCTGGGTACGTGGCAGTGTGTTACCGGGTGATTTGTATTCGTATATTGATAAGGAGAAACTTGCCTATCATGTGTCTGTCAACGGACAGGAGGTGCAGGGAGAATTGAAGAACGGTTATCTCGGCATCAACCGCCGTTGGAAGAAAGGGGATGTTGTGGAGATTCATTTCGACATGCAGCCGCGTGTGGTGAAAGCCAATGACAAGGTTGCTGCCGACCGTGGCCGTGCGGCGATTGAGCGTGGTCCGTTGGTGTATTGCGCCGAATGGCCGGACAATGACTTCAACATTTCCACCGTATTGCTGAACCGGCATCCTAAGTTCCAGGTAATGGAAAAACCTGAACTGCTGGGTGGTATCAACGAAATCACCACCGATGCGCAAGCCTTGAGCTATGATGCCACGGGCCGCCTTGCCACGAAGGATGTGAAGCTGACGCTGATTCCTTATTATGCCTGGGCACATCGCGGTGAAGGCCGGATGGAGGTGTGGCTCCCGATGGAAGTGGAAGCCTTATCGTCTCAAAACATAGAGGACTCTTCTTCTTATAAATGATTTCCGTATTACTATAACATTTGAACAGCTTATATGAAACAACTGATTGCAACCCTTCTATTGTCCTGCGCCCTGGGTGTGCAGGCACAGCATGTGATGACCGTCGATGTGTCCCGGCCGACAGCCAGGATACAGCCTACGATGTACGGCATCTTCTTCGAAGACATCAATTTTGGTGCCGACGGCGGCCTCTACGCCGAACTGGTGAAGAACCGTTCCTTTGAGTTCCCGCAGCCTTTTGTCGGGTGGGTGCCCTTTGGCAACGTGACGGTGCAGGACGCACAGCCCTGCTTTGACCGTAATCCCCACTACGTGCGTATCGTCAATGACGGTGGTCTGCTGCGTGCCGGACTCGACAACGAAGGTTATCGCGGCATCGGTCTGAAGCAAGGCGAGGAATACCGCTTTACCGCCTATACGCGTACTCCTGATGCACGCCCCATGAAGCTCTCTGTCGAACTGGTGAACTCCAACGGCGAGAATCTCCTGAAGAAAGAAATCGAAATCAGCGGTAGCGACTGGCAAAAACAGACGGTTCTCCTCAAGTCTCCCTTTACCGATACCCATTCGCGTCTGCGCGTAGTTTTGCTGACGGAAGGTACGGTCGATATGGACCATATCTCCCTCTTCCCCGTCAAGACCTGGAAGAACCGGGAGAACGGCTTGCGTGCCGACCTCGTCCAAGCGCTCTATGACCTCAATCCCGGTGTGTTCCGCTTTCCCGGCGGTTGCATCATCGAGGGCAACAGCCTTGCTACCCGCTATCAGTGGAAGAACTCCGTCGGTCCGGTAGAGAATCGCCCGCTGAACGAGAACCGTTGGAACTATACTTTCAAGCACAAGGCTTTCCCCGACTATTTCCAAAGTCTCGGCTTGGGCTATTACGAATACTTCCTGCTCAGTGAGGACCTTGGTGCAGAGCCGCTTCCGGTATTGAGCTGCGGCCTTTCTTGCCAGTACGAAAGCAACGAGGTAGTGCCCCTCGACGAACTCGACCCGTATGTGCAGGATGCCCTTGACCTCATCGAATTTGCCAACGGCCCCGTCACCTCCACTTGGGGAAAAGTGCGTGCCGGGATGGGACACCCCGAGCCGTTCAACCTCAAGATGATCGGTATCGGTAATGAACAGTGGGACAAGGTATATACCGAGCGTTTGGAAGCCTTTACCAAAGCCATCCGCGCCAAGTATCCCACCATCAAGATTGTCGGCTCTTCCGGTCCCAGCGCCGGTGGCGACAAGTTCGATTACCTCTGGCCCGAGATGAAGCGCATTGGTGTGGACCTGGTGGACGAGCATTATTACATGGCACCCGACTGGTTCTTTGCCAATGCTGCCCGTTATGACAACTACGACCGTAAGGGTCCGAAAGTCTTTGCCGGTGAGTATGCTTCCCACGACCATCCCACAGGAAAAGCCAATAACTTCCTTGCCGCTCTCTCCGAAGCTGCTTTCATGACAGGACTGGAGCGTAATGCCGATGTGGTGCATCTTGCCACTTACGCTCCTTTGTTTGCCCATGTGGATGCCTGGCAGTGGAATCCGGACCTTATCTGGTTCGACAATCTCCACATGATGCGTACACCGAACTATTACGTTCAGCAGATGTATGGCATGAATGCCGGTACCGATGTCCTGGGCTTGCAGATGGACGGAAAGCCGGTAGCCGGACAAGACAGTCTCTATGCCACGGCAGCCCTCGATGCTCCTACGGGAGAAATTATCCTGAAAATAGTGAACGCAGGAAGTACTCCGGCAAAAGTACAAATCAATTTCAACGGGATGAAGAAACGCCGGCTCGTTTCCGGTTCGTGCACTTATCTGCAGAATTGTGATTGGAAGGCAGTGAATACGTTGGAGCAGGAAACTATCGTTCCCCGCATCCGTCCTGTACAAGTCGGGGCACAATCCCTTGACCTGGAGTTGCAACCGCGTTCATTCGGTGTGTATCGCCTGCACTGACATTTCATTCTGAGGGGGAGGGGAGAAGGAAAAGCTTGTTTTCCCCTTCCCTTTGAGGAAATGAGGGATGAAAAGTGCCTTGCGAGCAAAGATTCCTCTTTTTTGAGCTGATTCTCTTCTTGAATCTGCTTAATTCGCCTTATTTTTGTAGCGGCCTTCGGAGTATTCCCTATGCTGCTATTACCATTTTTAAACTAATTATCATGAAGAAACATCTCATTACCGGATTGTTCGCAGCTTTGGCCTTGTCCGCAAGCGCGCAGTCTTTCAACGAATGGCTCGACCCTGAAGTCAATGCCGTGAACCGTGCCCCCATGCACACCAATTATTTTGCTTATGAATCGGCAGATGCTGCCGCCAAAGGCTTGAAAGAACAATCTGCCAACTTTATGACACTGAACGGCACTTGGAAGTTCTTCTGGGTGAAGGATGCCGATGCCCGCCCTACCGACTTCTGGCGTGTGGGCTATAACGACAAGGGTTGGCACAGCATGCCTGTCCCCGGTGTGTGGGAGCTGAACGGTTTTGGCGACCCCATCTATGTGAATGTCGGCTATGCTTGGCGTAACCAGTTTCAGAACAATCCGCCTCAGGTACCCACTGAGAATAATCATGTAGGCTCTTATCGCCGTGAGATTGTGGTGCCTGCCGATTGGAAGAACAAGGATATCATGGCCCATTTCGGTTCTGTCACCTCCAACATCTATCTTTGGGTAAATGGTCGTTACGTCGGTTACAGCGAAGACAGCAAACTCGAAGCTGAATTTGACCTGACTCCTTACCTCAAGCCCGGCCAGAAGAATCTCATCGCCTTCCAGGTATTCCGCTGGTGCGATGGTACTTATCTGGAAGACCAGGACTTCTTCCGTTACAGCGGTGTAGGTCGTGATTGCTATCTCTATGCCCGTGATAAGAAGCGTATTCAGGACATTCGCGTCACTCCCGACCTGGACGCCGACTACCGGAACGGTTCTCTGAAAGTGCAGCTCGATGTGAAGGGTGGCGGCAATGTTAGCCTCGAACTGTTGGATGCTGCCGGAGCGCAGGTGGCGACTGCCACGGGCAAAGGCAACGGCATCGTCTCAATGAATGTGGAAAACCCTCATAAGTGGACGGCAGAAACACCTTATCTATATACTCTGCGCGCAACCCTGCAAGGCAGTGGTGAAGTGATTCCCGTAAAGGTAGGCTTCCGCAAGATAGAACTGAAAGGGGCGCAGATTCTTGTGAACGGACAACCGGTCCTCTTCAAGGGTGCCGACCGTCATGAGATGGACCCGGATGGCGGTTATGTGGTTTCCCGCGAACGCATGTTGCAGGATATCCAGGTGATGAAGCAATTCAACTTGAATGCCGTACGTACCTGCCATTATCCTGACAATAATCTCTGGTACGACCTTTGCGACCAGTACGGCATTTATGTAGTGGCCGAAGCGAATATCGAGTCTCACGGAATGGGGTATGGAGAGAAAACACTGGCCAAGCGTGCCGATTATAGAAAGGCGCATCTGGAACGTAACCAGCGCAATGTGCAGCGCGGCTTCAATCATCCCAGTATCATCTTCTGGTCGCTTGGCAACGAAGCCGGTTATGGCTCTAACTTCGAAGCCGCCTACGATTGGGTGAAGGCCGAAGACCCCAGCCGTGCCTGCCAGTACGAGCAAGCCGGCAAGAATGGCAAGACGGATATCTACTGCCCTATGTACTATGGCTATGAGGGATGCCGGAAGTATTGCGAGGATGCTTCCATGACGAAACCTCTTATCCAATGCGAATATGCCCACGCCATGGGTAATTCTGAAGGAGGTTTCAAGGAGTATTGGGACTTGGTGCGCAAGTATCCTAAATTCCAAGGAGGTTTCATTTGGGACTTCGTCGATCAGTCTGTACGCTGGACAGGTAAGAACGGCAAGATGATTTATGCATACGGCGGCGATTTCAACCGTTTTGATGCCAGTGATGTCAACTTCTGTGACAATGGCCTTATCAGCCCCGACCGTGTGCCCAATCCCCACATGTACGAAGTAGGCCGTATCTATCAGGACATCTGGACCACTCCGGTTGATTTGAAGAATGGTGAAATCAATGTGTACAATGAGTACTTCTTCCGCGATCTTTCCGCCTATTATATGGAGTGGGAGGTGCTGAAAGGTGGAAAAGTGATACGCACCGGCCGTATAGACAATCTGAATGTGGCTCCTCAGCAGACTGCCAAGGTGAAGCTGGACTTGGGCAAGACCTGCCAATGCACCGAATGGTTGCTGAATGTTTCCTACAAACTGAAGAATCGTGAAGGATTGCTGCCTGCCGGCCATGTGGTGGCAAAAGACCAGTTGACGCTCAATTCTTACAAGGCTCCTTCCATGGAACTGAAGAACTACGAACAGAGCAACATCGGGGTGACAGCTCCCCAAGTGCAGACAAACGATTGGAAGTATCTCATCGTCTCCGGTGATGCTTTCCGTATGGAAATCGACAAGCACAACGGTTATCTGACCAAATACGAAGTGAACGGACAAAATATGATTAAGGACGGTGAGGCACTGACGCCCAACTTCTGGCGCGCTCCTACCGACAATGACTTCGGTGCAGGCCTGCAACGCAAGTACATTGCTTGGAAGAACCCGGAAATCAAGCTGACTTCTTTCAATCAGCGTACGGAGAATAACCAGGTCATCGTAGAATCGGTTTACGATATGCCGGGCGTTTCTGCCAAACTGAACCTGACTTATGTCATCAACAATGCCGGTGCCATCAAGGTAACCCAGAAGTTGACAGCCGACAAGAATGCCAACGTATCGAACATGTTCCGTTTCGGTTTGCAGATGCCTATGCCCCGCAGCTTTGAAACTGTCGAATATTATGGACGCGGTCCGGTTGAAAACTATATCGACCGTAATCATTGTACGGATTTGGGTATCTATCGCCAGAGTGTGACAGAACAGTTCTATCCTTACATCCGTCCGCAAGAAAATGGTACAAAGACCGATATCCGCTGGTGGAAGATGTTGGATCAATCCGGCAACGGCATCAAGATTGTGGCTGCCGCTCCCTTCTCCGCATCTGCCTTGCACTATACCATCGAGTCTTTGGATGAGGGCTTGGACAAGCAGCAGGGACACTCTCAAGAGGTGGACGAAGCTGATCTGACTAATCTCTGCATCGACAAGGTGCAGGCTGGTCTGGGTTGTGAAGATAGCTGGGGACGCATTGCACGTCCGGAGTATCTGGTGCCATACGCTGATTATGAGTTTACGTTCATCATGATGCCGGTGAAGCATGAAATCGGTGTGGAATAAAAATAGTTTTTAGCACAGTTTGTTGAGGCTATATTCGGGAGTGAGAACCTTCGGAATATAGCCTCAGCTTTTATAAGGACAGGAGTTGGCTTTAGGTTCATTCCTCAGCAAGGGAAAGATGGCCTTTTTTATGGCATTGCTGTAGCTTTGAACTATTTGTCCTACCATAATGAATGAATTCTACCCTCTTGCTCTCTTTTGAATGGCTTATATTTGTAAAGTTTAAATTATAGTAACCATGAAACACCCTTTGATTGTATCAATTGCCGGTTCTGCAAAGGCGGGATTGGTATTGCTTGTAAGTTTATTGTTTAGTATTCCTTTATCGGCACAGTGGAAGTCCGAGCCACCTCGCGAAAAAGATATGGGAGCCTATCTTTTTGTGTTTTTCAGCGACCCTACCCATAGCATCTTCATGGCTGTCAGCCGTGACGGCTATACCTTTACCGCCGTGAACGACGGACAGCCTGTGATTGGCGGTGACAGTATTGCCGAACAACGCGGAGTTCGCGATCCCCACATCTCCCGTGGCCCGGACGGTGCTTTCTATCTCTGTATGACAGACCTGCATATCTTTGCCAAAGAGAAAGGCCTGCGCGACACGCAATGGGAACGTGACGGCGAGCTCTATTCTTGGGGAAACAACCGTGCGCTGGTGCTGATGAAGTCTCATGACCTTATCCATTGGACGCGCAGCAATGTGCGTATCGACAAGGCTTTTCCCGAAAAGTTTGGCAATATAGGTTGCGCATGGGCGCCCGAAACTACATACGACCCGGTAGCCGGGAAGATGATGATTTATTTTACGATGCGTATCGGCAATGGCAAGACACAGCTTTACTATGCCTATACCGATGATGATTTCACTCGCTTGGTGACCGAACCTAAACTGCTCTTCAGCTATCCCGACCCTAAAATTCAGGTGCTGGATGCTGATATCACACCCTTGCCCGATGGTAGATACTGTATGATGTATGTGGCTCAGGAGAATCCCGGAGGTATCCGGATGGCATTTTCCGATAGCATCCATGGCGGTTACCGTTATGATTCGAAGTGGGTCGATTTTGAGCCGGGCGCTTGCGAAGCACCCAATGTGTGGAAGCGCATCGGTGAGGATAAATGGGTGGTGATGTACGACATATTCAGCATAAATCCCCATAACTTCGGTTTCTGTGAGACAACGGATTTTGTGCACTTCAAGCCGTTGGGCCATTTCAATGAGGGAGTGATGAAGGCGGTGAACTTCCGGTCGCCCAAGCATGGCTCTGTCATTCAAATAACAAAGGAAGAAGCCGACAGGCTGGAAGAGTACTGGAAGAAAAGAAACGGCATCGGAAGCCATGTCCCTCTGGACTCAATCCGGCTGAGCGACCCTTGTATTTTGGCCGACAAGAAGACGGGCATGTATTATATGACCGGTACCGGCGGACAGCTTTGGAAGAGCAAAGACCTTGCCTTGTGGGATGGACCGCATAAAGTGGCGGAGACGGATTCGTTGTCATGGATGGGGGCTAAGCCGGAAATATGGGCGGCAGAGCTGCACCAATATAAAGATAAGTATTATTATTTTGCTACTTTCACGAATAACGCCGTAAAGATTGATACGGTGAAAGGGAATGTAATCCCCCGCCGTGCCAGTCATGTGTTGGTCAGTGACAGTCCGGGCGGTCCTTATCGGCCGATGAAAGATTCCATTTATCTTCCTGCCTCCATGGCTACGCTCGACGGGACTTTCTGGGTGGACAAGGATGGGAAACCTTATATGGTTTATTGTCATGAATGGTTGCAGAACTGGAACGGTACGGTAGAGAAAATAGAGTTGAAACCCGATTTGAGCGGTTCTGCCGGTAAGGGTAAGATTTTGTTCCGTTCCAGTGAATCCCCGTGGAGCCGTGAGAGGATGGGAGACAAGGTATTGCCGAATAGGGTTACTGATGGCCCGTGGCTGTTCAGGACGGCTACCGGACGATTGGGAATGATATGGACGAGCTGGGTGTTCCAGAATTACACGCAAGGAGTTGCCTATTCGGAGAGCGGCACTTTGGACGGGCCGTGGATACAGGAAGAAGAGCCGATTACCCCTCCTGATTTCGGACATGGAATGTTGTTCCAGACGTTGGACGGGAAATGGTTGATGGCCGTGCACAGCCATAAGGAAGTGAATGGGAAGTATGTCCGGATTCCCCATTTGTTCGAGGTCGATTTGTCCGGAGACAAGCTGGTGCTGGGCAAGCCTTTTCATGTTGAATAAATAAAAAACAAGATTCGTAAAGTAGAGTTGCCGGGCTACGGTAAAGTCACATTTACGCGTACCGGTCAAGGATTACTGGTAAATATGCCTGAAAAACGAGTCAATGATATTGCTCCGGTTCTTAAAATAACGTCAGTTCGATAATTGGGGTAAAGAAACGATTCACCTCTCCTTGTTACTTTTGTTTCATGTATTCGCTCGGTGCCATTCCGAACTCATTCTTGAAACATTGTCTAAAGTAGGTGACGCTGCTGAATCCCGTCATGTAGGAAATTTCCGATATGGAGTATTTTCCGGAGAGCAACAGCTTTACGGCATTCCTCATTTTCACCTTACGGATAAATTCGTTGGCCGACATATCTGCTACTCCCTTTATCTTCCGGTAGAGGGTAGAATGGCTCATGCACATTTTATCGGCAATGAAAGCAATATCCATCTTCTCCATTTCCAGGTTGTCTTCAATGATTTGTGTGATGCGTTGAAGGAATTCGTTGTCCAGCGGGTTTAATGTATCGGTTGCTGTTGTCGGTTCCGCCGGATGGGGGACAACCTCCGTCAGGCTGGCTGCCAGTTTCTTGCGTGCTTCCAGCAGATTGTTGATACGGCTGTGCAATAGCTTGGCACTGAATGGTTTCGTCAGGTAGGAGTCTGCACCGGCTGTATAACCTTCTTCTTTATCATGCAGGGAGTCTTTGGCCGTCAGCAGGATGATGGGGATATGACTGGTTCGTATGTCCTCTTTTACCGACCGGCAAAGTTGGATACCGTCCATCACCGGCATCATGATGTCGCTGACGATGATATTGGGAATCCTTTCCTGCGCTAAAGTCCAGCCTTCGCTGCCGTCTTCAGCCGTCAATATATCAAAATCATCACTGAGGGAGTGGCGGATGTATTCGCGTATGTCGGGATTGTCTTCTACCACAAGCAGTAGTGGGCGGGCGTCTTCTGCTTGCTCCTCTGCTGTTTGGCTTTCTTCTGCCGATGGGCTTTTTTCGGTTTCTCCCTTTGACGGATGCACATCGTTATGCAAGGCATTAGGATAAATATTGTCCGTCAGGAGGCGCAGTCTGAAGGTAGTACCTACTTCCAGTTGACTGGTGACGTTGAGGGTGGCTTCGTGCAAGTCGGCCAATCCTTTCACCAGAGCCAGCCCGATGCCCGAGCCGGAAGCCTGATATGGGCTGTTGGCCTGGTAGTATCGTTCAAAAATGTGCGGCAGGGCTTCCGGAGCTATTCCATGCCCGGTATCGCTGACGCTGATTTCCGTATACTTCACACCATTTTCCTCCACACAGTCCAAGGTGAGAGTGATGCTGCCTTCCGAGGTATATTTGGCTGCATTGGACAAGAGATTGTTCAAGATGGTGTTCAGCATGTCCGCATCGTAGAAGAGTTGGGTTTCTTCCGTATTGATGCAGACATGGAAGTTGACTTTGGGATTCCGGTTCAGTTCCTTGTAGCGCAACCCTATTTCCTGTACCAGTTCGGAAATGTCACCCCGCGCCACGGATAGCTTGCGGTTCTGGGTTTCTGTTTTGCGGAATTCCAGTATGCCGTTGATAAGGTTCAGCAGGCGGGCGGCACTATCATGTATGATACTGATTTTGTTGGCGTGCTTGGGAGATAGGCTGTTGTCACTGAGCAAATCTTCCAGTGGCCCCAATATCAGCGTGAGGGGAGTGCGCAATTCATGGGTGATGTTGGTGTAGAAACGGAGGCGTTCGTCATTCAGCTCTTGCTTGTTCTGGCTGTTTTTGCGTTCTACTTCGAGACTGCTTTCCAGATCCAGCTTACGCTTATAGAAACTGATTATGATATAGATGAGAGTAACGGCTATAAAGAAATATACCAATTTGGCATACCATGCCAGCCAGAAGGGAGGATGAATGGTAATGGGAAGAGTGGCTATCTTTTCCTCCCACTCCTGGTTCCGTAGTCGGGCTTTAATCTTGAAGTTGTATTTTCCCGGAGGTATGTTCCGGAAAGTAACCTGTTTCTCTCCTTGGGTATTGTACCATATATCTTCCAGCCCTTCCATCATATAAGCGAATTCTACTTGTGAATTCTGTGTATAGTCCAGTACGTTGAATGAAACTTTGAAAGTATTTTTATTGTATGGCAATGCAATTTTGCCGGATGCCAGTGGAAGTGATACTTCCACATCCTTGCTTTCCGTCTGTTTGCTGTACACAAAGAAGCGCGTGATGGTGGCGGGAGCTATGATTTGCGCGGCCGAAAGTGAAGAAGGGTCGAAAAGGCACGTTCCGTTTTGTGAACCGAAGTAAAGTTTACCTTCGGCATCCAGTGCAGAAGCCCCGTCCATAAAGTCACCCAAAGGGATTCCGTCGCGGTGGTCGTAGTTATAGAACGTCTTCTGGCTTTCGTTCAGACGGGAGATTCCGGCATTGGTACTTATCCAGATATTGCCGTCGCGATCCTCGCGGATGGCACGTACCTGCGTGTTTATCAGTCCTTCGGCATTGCTGAAAGTCTGATAATTGTCGGGTGTCCGGGTATTGGGGAAGAGAATGGCACCTTCGCGCGTGGCTACCCATATACGTCCTTGCGAATCGGTTGTCAGGGAATTGACGGCATTCGAAGGGAATCCGTTGTCTTTCTGGTAGTTGTTCAGCAGTTTTCCTTGCAGATTGAAGATGAAGATGCCTTTACCGAAAGTCCCTACCCATAGTTTGCCTTCCCGGTCGCGGCAGACGCCCTGTACGATATGGTCTTGCAGTTGTTCGTTTACAGATGTTTCATGGGTCAGCGTTTCATTGAAGAAAGAGTAAAGCCCGTTGCGGCTGCCTATCCACATCTTTCCGTTCGGTTCTTCATAAAAGCAGCGGATGTCTGCCGGTTGTGAACTGTTATCGTGGACTGAGGTGAATTTGCCTTTTTCGGGTTCATAGTAGAACAGACCTGCTTCCCAGGTACCTATCCAGATTCTTTTTTTGCTGTCCTCATGGATGGCTCTGATGTAGGCGCGCGGGTGGGAGGAGGAGGTTGGCAGGGAGATTACTTGTACTTTTTCTCCTTTTCTATAAAGTGCCAGTTCGCTTTCTCCGCCCATCCACAACTGTTGCTTGTGGTCCATGCAGAGGCTCCACACTTGTTTGTAACGGGTTTTCCCTTGTTTTTCTGCCGTATAACGCAGCGTGTTGAATATGCTTGGCTCATAGCTGATGAAGTCCAGTCCGTCCCGGTAATTTCCTATCCATATATTACCGAAAGAGTCTTGCAGCATACGCCTCACATAGGGACCGGTCAGTCCGTATTCATCGTTGGTGGCGGTAATGTTCCGGAAGCGGATATTCCGGGCATCCGTGAAGGTGTTGCTTTGCATGTTCAGTATGCTGATGCCTCCCATGCTGGTGTCAAACCAAAGATCACCGTTTTTCATCTGCTTGATGTCCATTACCGTTCCGGGAAGCAGGGAATATTCATCTTCCTTTTTATGCCGGAACGCGGTGAACTGCTGGGTGGCAGGATTAAAAAGGGCAGCCCCTTTGTTGGTCCCTATCCACACATTCTTGTTATGGTCGATGCAGATGGAAAAGACTTCATCGCCGGGGATACTGTTTGGGTTGTGCGGGTCGTGCCGATAGTTGCGGAGGGTGTTTCTCTTCATGTCTATGATACTTAGCCCGTCGGTCACGTGTCCTATGTAGAGATTACCTTCTCCGTCGTCCATTCCGGTCCAGTAGCGTCCGGGTAGCCCTTTTATGGTCTTATTGTTATAAGCGGTGGAGAATAGCCCTTTTTGTGTGTCATAGTGCTGTATTCCCATGTGGTAGTGGGTAATCCAGATTCCTCCGTCCGATGCCTGGGCGAGGTAGGGGATGTCATTACTGGCAAGCTGGTTTTCTCCGGTCTTTAGGCAGGTGATTGTTTCCGATTCATAATCAAAGCAGCATAATCCGTCGCGTTGGGTACCTATCCATATCTTGTCTTGCTTGGGGTCGGCAAGCAGGGCGTTCAGCTCATTGCTGCTCAGCCCGGAATTGCTTTTATTGTAAACGATGAATTGCTGTCCGTCGAAACGGTTCAATCCAGATTCTGTAGCTATCCAGATGTATCCTTTCCGGTCTTGGGCAAGGCTGACTATATAGTTGTTGGAGAGTCCGTCATCCACGCCCAAATGGGATATGCGGTAGGGCTGTGCTGATATATTGGCAGGTGCAGCCAATATGCTCAGGAAGAAGATCATAAAAAGGATGTTGGTGTGTTTCATGGTATGTTTTGTTTCGATGGAACAAAAGTAGCATATTTCTTTGAATGATGTCTCTGTAACAGAGAGTAGAAATTCTGCATTCTGCCACTAAAAATTCGTCAAGGCACGATAAATAAATAGTCAAAAAACACTTATTCCCGGCTATGAATGATTTTCTACCTTTCCTGCTTGATTTTTATTCTCCTTGTTATTATAATATTTTTTAAGTTTGCACAAGGAAAAGGAAACAACTATTAAACCTTTAATGCTTATGAAAACATAGAATTAACCTTTGTTGAGAACGTCGGAAGTGTAAAGTTATCCTTTTATATAAATAAGGAATAACAAAAGAGAAATTATCAATTACCTTACTTATCTAATAATTAAAGAAAACGATGAATCTTAATTCTTTCAAAAGAAATCGCAAGGCTTTTACAGCCTTATTGATCTGCACGGGTTTCATAACGACCCATCCCTTGGCAGTGCTTGCGGGTGATAATGTTCCTGCTGTGCAGATGGTTCAACAACAGAAACAATCTGTTTCGGGTATAGTAAAAGACTCCACGGGTGAACCGATCATCGGTGCCAATGTCCGTGAAAAGGGAAATCCCAGTAATGGTACGATTACCGATATCGATGGTAACTTCAGTCTTAATGTGGCTTCTGGTGTTACGTTGGAAATCTCTTTTATCGGTTATACGACCGCAGAGGTGAAAGCGCAATTCGGTAAGCTGTTGGATGTTACTCTGCAAGACGACAATGAGATGCTGGATGAGGTGGTTGTTGTAGGTTACGGTGTGCAGAAGAAATCTGATGTGACAGGTTCTGTGACTTCCGTCAACAAAGACCGTTTGGGGAAACTTCCTGTGACCAATGTCTTGCAGGCAGTACAAGGGGCTGTAGCCGGTGTCACTATCACACAAACCTCTTCTATTCCGGGAGATGCCCCAGATGCTTTGGTGCGTGGCCAGAATTCTATCAATGCCAATTCCGGTCCGTACATTGTGGTGGACGGTGTGCCTATCAGCAAGTCGGGAGGGACATTGAATGATATCAATCCGAATGATATCGAATCCATGGAAATCCTGAAGGATGCTTCCGCTACGGCCATTTACGGTACAAATGGAGCTAACGGCGTTATTTTGATAACGACCAAACGGGGTGCTTCAAGTAAACCTACTATCCGCTATAACGGATATCTGGGCATAGAGGATTTCTCTCATAAACTGGATTTCTGCGATGGTGCGCAAATCACTCAGCGTTATAGGGATTATGTGACCCAGAATCCTGGGGAGACTATGTATAATGAGTTTGTAAAGAACAGTTATGAGGCAGACAATCAAGCCAAAGGTATAGAGAATGATTGGATTGACGCCGTTTCGCAGACAGGTATCATTCAGGACCATAACGTGAGTATCGGTGGTGGGGCGGAAAATGTGAAGTATTACATTTCTGCTGATTATATGAGCCAGAAAGGTGTGTTGAAAGGATTTGACTACAAGCGTTATTCTATCCGTACCAACATTGATATGAATGTGACCGATTATATGAAAGTGGGAACCAATTCGTACATCGTATCTCATAATCGTGATGGCGGACGTGTTAATTTCCTGATGGCTGAGGCAATGTCTCCTTATGCAAGAATGTATGAAGAAGATGGCAGCTATTGTATTAATCCGATGTATAGTGAGACTTTGTTCACCAATCCGCTGATGTGGACCACGACCAGCCCTGAACGCCGCCAATGGAATATCAATATAAACGGTTATGCCGAGGTGGATTTCGGAAAATTGGTTTCGCCTCTTAAGGGATTGAGTTATAAGTTCAATGGCGGTTATGCATATATGCCCAAACGCTATAACAACTATGAGGGTAAGACGGTAAATAACAAGACAGGCTATGCTGAAATAAAGAATGAAGAGACACAAAGTTATACCATAGAGAATATCCTGGCATATAACCGTGATTTCGGAAAGCATCATTTGGATTTGACTGCTTTGTATGCAGCTTCACGTAAGAAGTATCAACGTTCGCAAGCTATGGCTAGCAAATTCATTAATGACGACCAGCAGTGGCATAATATGGGTAGTGCTGAGACCCCCAGCGTATCTTCCTATACCGATCTCTATACTACCGTTTCACAAATGGGACGAATCAACTACTCTTATGACAGCCGTTACTTGTTTACATTTACGGTTCGTCGTGACGGCTCTTCCGTTTTCGGTGACAATAACAAGTACGGTGTGTTCCCTTCCGTTGCTTTGGGCTGGAACATTACTCGCGAATCATTTATGGAATCTTTCAGCAATTGGTTGAACTCCTTGAAATTGCGTGCGTCTTACGGTAAGGCCGGTAATGAGGCTATCGGTGTATATCAGTCACGTGTGAAGATGGATTCGGGCATGTTGGCGTTAGGTGGAGCTTCGAACGCCGGTTTATGGCCCAATGACTTGATGGGTAATGCCGACCTGACTTGGGAAACTACCAAGAGTTTCAATGTAGGTCTGGATTTCGGACTTTGGAATAACCACTTGTCCGGTAATGTTGATGTCTATTTCTCAAGAACAAACGACTTGCTCCTGAAACGTAACTTGCCGAAAGTAAGCGGTTACAACACTGTATATTCCAACATGGGTGAAACGGCTAACAAAGGAGTGGAATTGACTTTGAACTCCCGTAATATTGTTTCGAAAGACTTTACTTGGAGTTCCAGCTTGGTTTTCTCCTGGAATAAGAATGAAATAAAAGACCTTTATGGAGATGGACAGAACGACCTGGGTAACCGTTGGTTCCTCGGACATCCGATAGGTGTGATTTATGACTATACGATGGTAGGAATCTGGCAGGAAGACGAAATTGCCCGTGGTGACCATTTGAAGTGGGATCCGATTGCGGAAGCCGGTGATGTGAAATTGGCGGATATCAGTGGACCTGACGGAGTGCCTGACGGAAAGATTGACGACAATGACCGTACGATCAAGGGACAGACAGCACCGAAATGGATTGGTGGTCTGACGAATACGTTTACCTATAAAGATTTCTCATTGAGCATTTTTATCCAGACTACACAAGGACTGAAAAAGAATAACTCGTTGATAGGTATGGCGGGTGACGAAATGGGACGTCGTAATACCACTACAGAAATTGGTTATTGGACTCCGGAAAACAAAAGTAACGAATGGCGTTCATTGCGTAAAAACTCAAACAAACATGGATATGGCTTTCCTTGTGATGCCAGCTATACGCGTGTCAAAGATATCACTCTTAGTTATACCTTCCCGCAGAAAATGCTTCATAAGATGGGTATAGGCGGTTTGCAGCTTTATGTAAGCGGACGTAACCTGTTCACTTTCACGGATTGGATAGGTTGGGATCCTGAAGCTCGTCAGGTGGCTCGTGGTCACAGCTCATGGGATGCCACAAGAGGTGAAACTGTATATGATAGCAGTAATTATCCGATGACCAAGAGTTATGTGTTTGGAATTAACTTAACATTCTAAAAAAGAAAGAACAATGAAACTTAGAAATATACTATTAACTACATTTGCTGCATCAGCGCTTGTTATTGGAGGTACGTCATGCAGTGATAGTTTTCTGGATGAGAAGATGTTTTCTAATTATGGTCCGGAAGTAACAGATGTAAATGCGAAATTGGTAGGTTTGCATCGCCAGTATGCAGCTATATGGGGTATGTCCAGCCAACAGGGATTTGTAGGATGCTGGCAGGTAGGTACGGATGTCGGTGCTCCCGGAGATACTCAGGGAGTAGAGGTGCCCTTCTACAGATATCAGGAATTGAATTCGGAGAATGCAGGTGTGAGCTTCCTGTGGGAAAGATTGTACGAGCTTATTAATAGTGCGAATCAGATTATCGCTTCACAGGCTGAAGGCGGTGATGCGGCAGCA